>JANWVS010000030.1 GCA_025056835.1 Gemmataceae bacterium
ATGGTGAACTTTCCCTTGGCGATGCGATTGGCGTAGCGGCCGGTGGTGCAGCCGAAGTACTGGTTGGCGTCGGACTCATAGCCGGCGACGTCGTCGAAGCCCAGGACGACGTCGACGAGCTTGCCGTGCTTGTCGGGCACGTGCAGCTCGGCGATGGTCGCGCCCAGGGTAATCAACTTCAGCCGCATGCCGTTGGCGTTGGTCAAGACATACTGTTCGATCACGACCCCCTCCGCGGTCTTGCCGAAAGGCTTGGCCTCGCCGGCCGCGGCAGGCAGCGACGCGGCGACAACGACGACGGACCCGAGCAAAACGGTGGACTTCATGGCGGTATCCTCGCGGGGCTAGGCGGCAGCCGCGGTTGTTATACAGCGCGGCGGGGGCCGGCGGCAGCCCAACCGGCAGCAGCGGCGGCGGCCGTCGCCAAGCCGCGAAGCGCATCGTACAACAAGGGCAGCAGCATGAATCGATGGCTCGTTTGGTGCAGGATGCAATCGCATGATTACCCTCAAACTTCCCGATGGCTCTGTCAAGGAGGTCGCGCCCGGAACCACGGCCCGACAGGTGGCCGAGACGATCGGCAAACGACTGGCCCAGGCGGCAGTCGCGGCCAAAGTGGATGGCGAAGTGATCGACCTGGCCCGGGAACTGCCCCCCGGCGAACACACCTTCCAAGTCTTGACCGAGAAGGACCCCGACGCCCTCGACGTCCTCCGCCACAGTTGCGCCCACGTCATGGCCCGGGCGGTGCTGCGCCTCTTTCCCGGCACGCAACTGGCCTTCGGTCCGACCATCGAGAACGGTTTCTATTACGACATCGACTCGCCGACGCCGATCCGTGAAGACGACTTTCCGCGCATCGAAGCCGAGATGCAAAAGATCGTCGCCCTGGCCGAACCGTTTGAGCGTTTCGAGCGGCCCACGGCCGAGGCCCGGGGGCTGTGCGCCGACCTTCGCCAAACGCTCAAGGTCGAGCACATCGACGACCTGGCCCGCGATCATCCCGATGGCTTGAGCTTCTACCGCCAAGGCGAATTCATCGACCTGTGCCGCGGACCCCACCTGCCCCACGCCGGCCGGATCGGCGCCTTCAAGCTCCTCAGCATCGCCGGCGCGTACTGGAAGAACGACGCCAGCCGCAAACAGTTGCAGCGGCTGTACGGCACCGCCTTCTTTTCGCACAAGGACCTCGACGCCTATCTCCACCAACTCGAAGAGGCCAAGAAGCGCGACCATCGCCTGCTCGGCAAGCAGCTCAAGCTCTTCACCATCAGCACCATGGTCGGCAGCGGCCTGATCCTGTGGATGCCGAAAGGGGCGATCGTTCGCGGCGTTCTGGAGAGCTTCATCAAGGACGAGCTTCTCAAGCGCGGCTACCAGCCGGTCTACACGCCGCACATCGGCCGGCTGGAGCTGTATCGCACCAGCGGCCACTTCCCGTACTACCGCGACGCCCAGTTCCCGCCGATGTACACGCGGCCGGCGGCGGGGGCGCTCGACTTGTGCCAATATCGCCTGTCGTTGGGCGAACTCGACGACAAGCGCGAGACCGAGTTCTTGCAGTACGCCAAGACGGCTTATTTCGTGCCGCCCGACTACGAACGGGCCGCGACCCAGGCCGAGAAACTGGAGTATCTCCACCGCTATACTCTGAAAATGCTGGAGACGATGCAGGTCGATCTGCCCGCCTACCGGGCCGCGACCGACGCCAAGGGACGGGCCGAGGCCTTGCTCCAATGGCTGGCCGACCAGGAAGGCTTCCTGCTCAAGCCGATGAACTGCCCGCACCACATCCACATCTACAAGGCCGAGCCACGCAGCTACCGCGACCTGCCGGTGCGCCTGGCCGAATTCGGCACGGTCTACCGCTACGAGCAGACCGGCGAACTGAACGGCATGACCCGCGTCCGCGGCTTCACCCAGGACGACGCCCACCTGTTCATGACCGCCGATCAGGTCGAAGCCGAGCTGAAGTCGAACATCGAGCTGGTGTTGTTCATCTTCACGACCCTCGGCCTGAGCGATTACCGCGTCCGCATCGGCTTGCGCGACCCGGCGAGCAGCAAGTACGTCGGCGATCCGGCCGACTGGGACCGGGCCGAAAAGACGCTGATCGACGTGGTCAAGAACCTCGGCATGAACTACTCGGCCGAAGCGGGCGAGGCGGCGTTTTACGGGCCGAAGATCGACTTCGTGGTCCGCGACTGCATCGGCCGCGAATGGCAGCTCGGCACGGTGCAGCTCGATTACAATTTGCCCAAGCGTTTCGACCTGGAGTACATCGGTCCGGACAACGCGCCGCATCGGCCGATCATGATCCACCGCGCCCCGTTTGGCTCGCTGGAACGGTTTATGGGCATTCTCATCGAGCATTTCGCCGGGGCGTTTCCGGCCTGGCTGGCCCCCGAGCAGGTGCGGCTCGTGACGGTAAGCGAGAAGTTCACGGCCTACGGCCGGCAGGTGGAAGGCGAACTGCGGGCGCACGGCTTCCGTGTGCAAGGCGATTACCGCCCCGAGAAGATCGGCTTCAAGATTCGCGAAGCCCAGTTGGAAAAGGTGCCGTACATGCTGGTGATCGGCGAGAAGGAACAGTCGGCCGGCACGGTGGCGGTGCGAAGCCGCAGCGAAGGAGACCTGGGCGCGGTGCCGGTGGCGGAGTTCGTGGCCCGGCTGGCACGGGAGGTGCGCGAGCGGCGCTTGGGCCGTTGAGCCTGGTCGGGCGATCGGCGACCGCAAGTCCTTCGCTGGTTGCCAGAACAACACGCGCTGCCGCGGTGCCGACGTTACCATGTTACGAGAGACGGAAAGGAGAGGAGACCAAGTCCACCCAGGCGAGCCGTTCTAACCCCAGCGCGTTGTGGCATTGGGTCCTCGTTCGTCCGGAGCCGCCGGGCCAGTTCACGGCCCGCGTGGTCGGTCTGCCCGACGTGGGCATCACTGCGCCCACCCGGGAAGAAGCAGTGGAGCGACTGGCGGCGTTGTTGGGCGAACTGGTTGAGGCCGGAGAACTGATCGCCCTGGAGTTGCGTCCGAAGTCCAAGGTGTCGGCCTGGCGCGGCCCGCCGCATACGACTGATCCCGACGAACTGGCTTACCTCGAAGCGCTGCACCAGGCCCGCCAAGAAGACCTCGACCAGGTGCTTCAGGAGCTACCGCAGGAATGCTCCGATACCTCCTCGACACCGACCATCTGACGTTGCTGGAACATCAACATCCGGTCGTGTCGCGGAACATCCGTCAACAGCCGCAAGGAACGGTCGCCCTTTGTGCGGTAACGATCGAAGAGTCGTTGCGCGGCCGATTAGCGGCCATCGCCCAGGCTCGCGACGGTCCGCAACGCATCAAGCGCTACGCGACGCTGCTAGCGTCGTTGGCCCTGCTGCAACAATTCCCGATCGCGCCCTACGATCAGTCGGCAGAAAACGAATCCCAGGCGATTCGAAAGCTGCGTTTGCCGATGGGCACCCGCGCTCAAAAAATCGCAGCCATTGCCTTGGCCCACAGGCTGACCGTGGTCACGCGCAATCGCAGCGATTTCGCTCGTATTCCAGGGTTAAGCCTGGTTGATTGGTCCGTATAATGCTTCTTTTACAGCAGGTGGGAGTCGTCCATGGTCGAAAAAGTGGTCATCATCGGTTCGGGGCCGGCAGGCTGGACCGCGGCGATCTATGCCGCCCGGGCCAACTTGCAGCCGTTGGTTTTCGAAGGGGCGATCAACGAGAAAAACGCCGCTCAAGGGACGCTGCCGCTGGGCCAGCTCAACCTGACCACGGAGGTCGAAAACTATCCCGGCACCCCCGCCGGCGACACCCGCGCCTACCTCGCCAGCGCCCTCAAGGGCGACCGCGTTCCCTACTGGGTCCGGGCCCAGCAGCCGCAGCCCAGCCACGGCATCAACGGTCCGGAGCTGATGGAGCTGATGCGCCAGCAGGCCGTCAACTTCGGCACGCGCATCGTCACCGACGACATCGTTCGCGTCGACTTCCAAACGCACCCGTTCCGCCTCCACGCCCTCGGCGGACAGACGGTCGAGGCCCTGTCCGTCATCGTCGCCACCGGCGCACGGGCCAACTACCTCGGTCTCCCTTCGGAAGAGGCGTTCAGAAACAACGGCGTCTCGGCCTGCGCGGTCTGCGACGGCGCCTTGCCGCGCTTCCGCAATAAGCCGCTCATCGTCGTCGGCGGCGGCGATTCGGCCGTCGAGGAGGCCACCTACCTGACGAAGTTTGCCAGCGTCGTCTACCTGGTCGTCCGCCGCAACGAAATGCGGGCCAGCAAGATCATGCAGCAACGGGCCTTGAGCAACCCCAAGATCATCATGAAGTGGAACCGCGTGCTCGACGAGGTGCTCGGCACGCCGCAAGCCGGCGTCACCGGCGCCCGCCTGAAAAGCACCGTCGACGCCGCCGTCGAGGAACTGGCCGTGTCCGGCGTCTTCCTGGCCATCGGCCATACGCCCAATACCGACTTCTTGGGTGGACAATTACAACTCGACGCCAAGGGGTACATCGTCTGGACCAAGCCGCAGCGGACGGAAACCAGCGTGCCCGGCGTCTTCGCGGCCGGCGACGTCGCCGACAGCTACTACCGCCAGGCCGTCACCGCGGCGGCGACCGGCTGCATGGCTGCCTTGGATGCGGAACGCTGGCTGGCGGCCCAGGGGTATCATTGATGACCCGCCATTTCGCCGATCGCCTGGCCGCGGCTTGTCGGGCCAAGGGCAATGCCCTGTGCGTGGGGCTGGATCCCCGCTGGGAGTTGTTGCCGCGCGAAGTCCGGGCCAATCACGCCGAAGCGACGTTGACCGCCGCGGCGGCCGCCTACGTCGAATTCTGCCTCCGCGTGCTCGACGTCGTCGCCCCCCTCGTGCCCGTGGTGAAAGTGCAGAGCGCCTTTTTCGAAGCCCTGGGTCCGGCCGGCATGATGGCCCAGCAGACGGTCTTGCACCGCGCCCGGGCCTTGGGGTTGATCGCCATCCTCGACGGCAAGCGCAACGACATTGCCGCCACCGCCGCCGCCTACGCCGATGCCGCCTTCGCCGGCACCGAGTTGGCAGGCCGCCGCTTGCCGATCTGGCAAGCCGATGCCCTGACGATCAACCCCTACCTCGGCGGCGACGCCGTCGAGCCGTTTCTCACCGGCGCCCGGGCCGTCGGCGGCGGCACGTTCGTCCTGGTGCGGACCAGCAATGCGGGGGCCGGTTTGTTTCAAGACCTCGTCAGCGAAGGCAAGCCGCTGTACGAGCACGTCGCCGCGGCGGTGGGGGCCTGGTCGAGCGCCAACCTCGGCCTCTGCGGCTTCGGCGACGTCGGCGCGGTCGTCGGGGCCACGCACCCAAGCGAACTGGCCGCCCTGCGCCAACGGCTGCCGCACGTCATCTTTCTCGTGCCTGGCTACGGGGCCCAAGGAGGCAGCGCCGCCGACGCGGCCGCGGCGTTTCGCAGCGACGGCCTGGGAGCGATCGTCAACAGTTCGCGCGGCATCATCGCCGCCTTCGGCGTCGACGATCCGGATTGGGAGGCGGCGGTGGACTCGGCCACGCGCGCCGCCATCGCCGATTTGCGGACCAACACTCCCATGGGCAACCTGGCCGCCGCACCATGACTCCCGCCGCACGCCCGCGGGCGGCACGGCCCGCCGTGGACGCGCGGCGGACCGCCCGGCGACGCCGCCAGATCCTGGTGCCCGTCATGGTTCCAAGGGCAGTTGCGCAGCCAACGTTACCCGGTTGAAGTAAGCCGCCTCGCAGATGCGATGGACGATCTCGGCCACCTGCGTGTCGCTAAACTCACGGCGCAGGGCGACGAAGTCGTCGTCGCTCACCGTCATCGGCGCCACCGTCGAGCGGCGCACCAAGCGAAAGACGGCTTGGTCCTTGGCCGCGAACTGGTCCCACGCTCCCGCCAGCGCGGCAATGGCTTGCGGCGTTTCGCCCAACTGCCGAAGCCGCTGCTCGGCCTGGCCGAGGGCGTACCAGGCGCGATCGTGGTGCGCGGCGATCCAATTGATCTGGGCGCGAAGCTTGGCGTCGAGACTGCCCTTGTCGGCGAGCAGGTAATAACCTTTGATCCGCCCCTCGTTCTTGGCGGCGGCGTACAGACGCACCCAGTTGGGAACCGGTCCGGCGGCCGCCTCCTCGGGCAGCAGCCGGCGCGCCGCTTCCTCCGAGGCCAAGGCCACCCAGGTCGTTTGCTTGCGGCATTCGGCCAGGGCTTGGTCGATTTCCGGGCGCTGGGGCGGGGCGGGCCGACGCGCCGCCGGCGGCAACAGCCCCTGACGGTCCGGCAGCAGGGCGACCCGACTCGTCTTGTCTTGGTATTTCGCCGAGACCGGCGTCAAAAAGTCGCGATGCCGCTCCTGCGGAATCGCCAGGCCGTCGGTCCAGCGGTTCATGGCGTTGAACCCGGCAATGCTCGAGATCATGGCGAGAATCTGGGCTTCCGCGTAGTGCTTCTGGAGCAGTTCGATGTCGTCGCGGCCGACCAGGTGCGGCTGAAAAGTCAACTTGCGGGCAAAGGCGAAGGCGGCGCGTTCCTTCTCGGAGAATTCCGACCAATCGCCATCGAGGGCGGCAATCAGGTCCTCTGGCACGCCGGCCGACGCCAGCTTGTTTTCCTGATGGCCAAGGCAGTATTGACAATTGTTGACTCGACAGACGATCCAGAAGAGCTTGGTGTTGAAGGTGAAGTCGGCCTGGTCTTTCTTGTCGAGTTCTTCAGGTTTCTTCCCTTTGCTGAAGCCGAAGCCGCCGACGCCGCCGCCGCGAAGCTCGGCGGGAACGTAAAAGGCCCGCATGCGGCCGTTGTTGACGCCCTTGCCGCTGCCGTCGTCCGGGGGCAACGGGAGGCGCGGCTTGGCGTCGCGCAAGTCGCTAAGCGCTTGCTTCATTTCGCCGCGCGTCGCCGGAATCGGCTTGGCATTCTTGGGAAGGGACCACAAGTCCTCCTGGGCTGGGGCGGCCAGCCCGGTCGCGGCCAAGGTCGTCCAGGCACAGGTCCAACGCATGGTCACGAAGGCACAAATCCAACGCATAGGATTAGCTCCGGGGATGACAGCAAGGATGGAAAACAGCGCCGCCGCCGCCGGTCACTCGACCGGTACACGGACGACGACGACGTTGGGCGTGGTATCGACGAGGTATTGCACTTCCTTGGCGGCCAATCGGCCTTGCGGGCTTTTGAGCGCCAGGTGGACGTAAAACTTCCGTTGGCTGCCGAACGACTCATCGTCCAGCGTGAACCGGTGCGAGAGTAATTTCCAGCCGCTGCTCCAGTCCTCGTCGCGGAACCAGATCGGCGGCGTTTGCTGTTGCAGTGTCTCGCAGGTGCCGCCGGCTTTCCAGGCGTCCAGGCCCGCGCGAAGGGCCGTCCGCGCCTTGTCGGGATCGGCGGGCGCCGGCGGCCGGGCGCCGCAGCCGGCCAGGGCGCCCAGCACCACCGTTCCGAGAAACAACCACAGGCTACGCGAGGCCATGTTCAACTACTCGTTGGCTCGCCGAGTCGGTCAATTGCCTATCAGAAATCCGAGCCGACCACCTCTCCGCCATTGCGGCTGCCGACAGCCCGCCACGTCGCCAGGCTGATGCCGTAGCCGACAAAGCGGACCGAGCCGTCGCACAACAGCAGATTGACGCCGTTGGTGTGCCGGCTCTTGGCCGTCGTGGCGATGCGCTGTGGCGGAAACATGCACGACCGCGATCCCGGCGGACCGACGTGGAAATAGATCGTCGTCGAATGGTAGCCGTACAACCACGGCGCCCCGATGTTCGAGTAGCCCTGCATGCCGAGGTTGTTGGGGTCGAGACTGGCACACTGGGCCACGGCCTCGTCGGGCGTCGCCGGGTAGGTGCCGGGGCGGAAGGTGTCCGAGAATTCCGTGGCAATGCCGTTGTTGAAATCGCCCAGCAGGTGCTCGCTGAAGGCCGCAGTGTTGGACGTGCCGTCGCTGATGTCGGTCAAGCGGACGGCGCTGTTGATGAAGAACGGGCCGTTGGGGGCCGGCATGCCGTAGTTCGTGTCGCCCGGCGTCAGCGAGGGCATCGACCAGACGATGCCGCTGCCCTGGTTGGCCCGGTAATTCGTGCCGGCCCACCCGTTGGGAATGGCTTGGGCGCCGACATCAGTGGGGCACAAGAAGATCGGCACATGCGCCCCGCGGGCCGCGGCATTGGTCGCGCTGTTGTACGATGTCGTGAAATCGATGAGCTGGTAGATGCTGTTCTGCTCCATGTGGGGGAGCAAATAGGCGTGGACCGAGATGCTGTTGCTGTCTCGTCCCGGCGGCAGCTTCTTGTTCGCCCCATGATAGTTGTGCAGCGCCGTGCCGAACTGCTTCAGGTTGTTCTGGCACTGGGCCCGCGCTGCCGCTTCGCGAACCTTCTGCACCGCCGGCAGCAACAGGCCGATCAGGATTGCGATGATCGCGATGACCACCAACAACTCGATGAGCGTGAAGCCCTTGCGACGAATCATGACGCACCTCCTTACGGAAAAAGAATCAGGGATAAAGGCAACGATCCTGGACCAAGGCCAGGCCGCTCACGCCCCGCCGGCGGCCGGGCGCCGACCCAAGCGTTGCGCCCACCGGCTGGGTTTGTCGGCTCCTGCTCTCTGTTCACGAGGCGTTGCGCGGCAGTTCGCGGGACTTCCGCGCCAGGCCAAAACGAACGGTCGTTTCGCTCGATAGCCGCCTACGAAAAGAGACCACCCCCGCCTTCCGAGGCGCGGACGGCGGTTCACGGCACTGCCGCTGGGCGAAGCCGATCAAAGTCGGCCCTCAAGGCGCAGCACCAAGTGGGCCGCGACGCGGCGGATGAAAAATGGAGTCGAGATGTTGACGCAAGGGATGAGCGGCGACGATGGGCAACCACTCGGCCGGACGGGGCGGCCCAACTGCCATCCTGGCTGGCACGATGGACCCTGCCTCGCGGCTGCGCCCGCTCGGCACGCTGGTCAGTGGCGCCGTGTCCGGACCTGGCCGGCTCGAACACTGCGGACCGCGGCAAGGCGATTCCCGAGGGCCTTCGCCCTCCGCCCGGCACGGCCCGCACGGCAGGGCAGCCTTGCCGCCGGCCGGCGAAATCCCGCCCCCGGCGACGTCCTTTCCCTGGCCGGCAAAGGACGGTTCGGCAGCGCCGTGGCCGCCGTGCCCATGGCCGCAGCGCGCCTCGGCGCGCAGCTCCAGCCCGAACCAGCTGGCTCCGATCATCAGGAGCAGCCAGGCCCGACGCAGCACCGCTCGCTTCGGCCGGCAAGGCGTCATGGCATCTACCACATCCCGTCGATGGGATAGTCGAATTATCTAAGGTCGACGCCTCGTTTGCAACCGTTTCTTGAAAAAAAAAACGTACGAGGGCCGGCTTCCGCCCCGACTCAATACGGTAAAGGTAAAGTCGTTGTGGCGCGGCGAGGTGGCAACGTGTGCGGCCGATTCACTCTTCGCAGTCGACCCGAGCTGGTGGCCGAGGAATTCGACCGTCCCGTGCTGCCTCCTTTCGTGCCGCGCTGGAACATCGCCCCCACGCAACAGGTGTTGGCCCTACGCAGCGTCGGCGGCCAGGTCGAGGGCGTTCACCTTCGCTGGGGCCTCATTCCCCCTTGGGCCAAGGACCTCAAGACCCTGCCCTTGCTGATCAACGCGCAATCGGAAACGGCGGCGACCAAGCCCTCGTTCCGCGCCGCCTTCCGCCGTCGCCGTTGCCTGGTGTTGGCCGACGGCTACTACGAGTGGACCAAGGTCGGCCAACGCAAGCAGCCCTACTACCACCGCCTCCGCGATGACCGACCCTTTGCCTTCGCCGGCCTGTGGGAGCGCTGGGAGCAGGACGGCCCGCCGATCGAATCGTGTGCCATTCTGACCACGGCCGCCAATGAACTCGCCGCTCAGTACCACGACCGCATGCCGGTCATTCTTTCCCGGGCGGCGCGGTCCGTCTGGCTCGATCCCGACCTCGACGACCCCGCCGTGTTGTCGGAGTTGTTGCGTCCCTATCCGGCAGCCGAGATGGTGGCCTACGCCGTCGATCCCTTTGTTAACAAGGCCGGCAACGAAGGGCCGCAGTGCATCGCCCCGCGCGCTTGACCGCGCCAGCGAGTGCTCTTAGGCTCGACCGCGGCCTCGCAGCGGCAGCGGCCCGCGCGACTTCGCTCACGACGAACTCTGCCGGTGCTGCGGCTGGGCCGTGGTCGTCCAACCCGGTCCGCCGCCGAACACTTTATTCGTCCCGACCAGCGGCAGGCCGGTGATCAGCGAGGCTTCCAGGGTCAAGGCCCGCAAATCTTCCGGCTCCAGGTCATGGACGTCGCGCTTGCCGCAGGCCCGGGCCAGGATCTGGATCTCGGAGGTGACGGCGTGCAGCCAATTGGCGACGCGCTCGGCGGCGGCGTCGATCTCCAGGCGCTGCATCAGTTCGGGGTCTTGCGTGGCGATGCCGACGGGACACCGGCCCGTGTGGCAGTGGTGGCAATGATACGGGGCGGCGCCGAGGGCGGCGTAGTCCTCGAGGTAGAGCGGCTTATTGCAGTTAAGGGCGATCA
>JANWVS010000310.1 GCA_025056835.1 Gemmataceae bacterium
CGAAGGTTGGGGGTTGGCGGTCGCCTCCTTCGCTCCTTTATTCTCCGGAGGCATCGCCTGTTTCGCGGGCGGCTTCATCACCGATTGGATGGTACGGGTGCTCGGCCGACGCTGGGGCCGTACCGCGCAAGGCGCCGCCGCCTACTTCTGCGGAGGAATGTTCTTCACCGCCGCGCTAGTGTGCAGCCATATGCCTTGGGTCTCCGTCGCGTGCCTGTGTACGGCGTCGTTTCTCAAGGACTTCGCCATGGCGGCAAGTTGGTCGACATGCATCGACATCGGCCACCGCTACTCCGGAACCGTTTCGGGATTCATGAACATGGTCGGGAACCTGGGGACTTTTGTCAGTCCGCCGATCGTGGCGTGGCTGGCCAACTCGACGATGCGCGCACTGGCCCCGATCCAGTCGGCCACGACCGTAGCGCTGGGAGCCAGTCCTTACGACGCGCCGCTGCTGGCCGCCAGCGCCCGGGCGGCAACGACCGACTGGCACCTCGCGCTGGTTTACTCGGCCGGCATGTTTTTTACCGCCGCCGTGGGCTGGCTGTTCATCAATCCCCGGCGCGTGATTGTGTACGCTCCTGCCGATCATGACAGGCTTCGCAGCGACGGCGTGTTGGAATAGAATGCCGCTCGAAGACCCCTGCCGAGAGCGCACGAGGCAGCGATGGAGCAGCTGGCAGCTGATTGGACGACGATTCAAGGGCATCTCGCGGAGATCCCCGGACTGGATTCCAAGGGGCTGGCGCAACTGAAAGCCTATTACGAAGAAGGCGAGGCCAAGAAAGGGATTCACTTCTTTCTGATTCAGTACGCCGCCGGCGAAGTCATCATGGCCAAGGGCACGACCAGCGATTACGCCGCGATTCACTTACAAGGCCGGGTCCGCGTCCGCGATGTGGCCATGCCGATGCGGACGGCGGGGCCAGGCTGCTGGGACCAACCCTGGCGGCGGCGCTTAGAAACGATCGTGGCGCGCCAGGCCGCTCAATGGCCCACGGACCAGCAGCCGACGCGCGGCTGGTTGGGCTGGCTCGGACCGCTGTACCGCGCGGCCCCCAGTTGGCCGGTGCGCATGATCGACTTTTGCGAGCGTTGGTTGCCCCAGGCCGCAGCCGACCGAGTCCGCCGCCACGTGGCCCGCGTCCTGCATGGGCGCTTGCCGCCCGTCCGCCGCTTGGAACGCGAACTCTCTGATCCCGGTCGAGCCCAAGTGGCAAGCCCGGTCGCCGCCGGCACCAGCAACGACTTCATCCTCACCGTCCGCGACGCCAACGGTGCTCGCAAGCCCATCGTCGATCGCATCCTCGGCATCACGGGCACCCTGTGGAACCAACCGCGGTCGGTCACGCTGATTGCCGACAACGATCCCGACGACGCCGATCGGCCGTGCTTGATGTTGCTCATCAAGCGCAAGGCGCTGGAAGAAATCATCAAGCGGGCGCCGCAGTTCTACGAACAGAAGATGGCGGAGTTCGTGCGGACGACGCTGCCCGACCTGTTGGCCCGAAACCGTCTGTTTCGTGATCGCTTGTTCGTCGAGGACGTGCGCGATTGGCAGGCGCTGCTGGAGGCCCTGAAAGGCACTACCGAGATGCCGACGCGCCTGGCACGGCTCCGGGAGCACATGGCCCGCAGGCTGCCGTGGTTGGCGAAGACCGACGCCGACCGGCTCGACGCCGCCGAAAAATCGCAGATCGTCGAAGGCCTCAATTACGTGCTCACCCGGCAAGAGATAACGGCGGCCGAACTGCGCGCGACGGTCCTGCCGCCGGACGTCCCGCCGGAAATCGTCGCGCGAGCGTCCGAGTTGAATGACTGCGAAAAGTTTTGGCTCAACCGCACCTTGCTCGAAGCGGCCCTGCCAGGGGTCCTTGCCAAGTCGCCACGGCCTTTTCCTCTGACCCGCGAAGAATTCCGCGCGTTTACCAAAGACCTTGTCGACGCCCATCAGCGTAAGTTCGGGACGAGCTTGCAACCGCTCCGCTTGGAAAACAAAGACCGCAAGAGCGCCAAGAAAGGTGTGACGGTGTTTCGGCAAGGAGACCCGGCTGATGCGTTGTACCTGATCCTCAGCGGCATGGCGCGGGTCCAGCTCGACTTGCCGGGCGGCCAAAGCATGATCAACAATCTGGAGGCCGACTCCTACTTCGGCGAATCCGCGGTGCTCGACGACGCTCCCGACGGCCAAGGGCCGCCGCGACGGACGGCCGCGGTCGAAACCCTGTGCAGCACGACGTTGCTGAAGCTCGATCGCGATGTGTTGCGCCAGCTCTTCGCCGGCGCCTACGGCGCCTTGGGTGCCAAGTTGCGCCGCGAACGCGCGCTTCTGGCCCAGCGCGACGAACAGATGCGGACCGGCCGACTCTTGCCGCCGCACGAGCCGCCCCGTGCTCTCGCCGACAAACTGATGCTGACGCGCAACATCCTCCTGATCGACATGGAAAAATGCACGCGCTGCGACCAGTGCGTGCGCGGTTGCGCCGACTTGCACGATGGCCAACCACGCTTTCACCGCGCCAACCCTGCCTGGCGTTTTGGCAAATGGGAAGCGGCGGGGGCCTGCATGCATTGCTTCGACGCCCCGTGCCAAGAGGCCTGTCCGGTCGGGGCCATCACCTGGCTGGAAAACGGCGCCGTGCAGATCCATCGCGACCGCTGCATCGGCTGCTCGCAATGTGCCGCGGACTGCCCGTTCGAGGTCATCGAAATGGCCGAGCGGCTCTCGCCCTCGGACGCTCCGAGCACCAAGAAAAAACGCACCGAAAGCGGGGAACCCATCGTGGCCACCAAATGCGATCTATGCCTGACGGATGAATACGATCCGGCCTGCGTAGCCTATTGTCCCTACGACGCTGCCCAACGCGTCGATCCCGTGACCTTTTTTCCCGACCTCAAAAGCTGGGCGAATTTCCCCGACCGGCGTTAGGCACCAACCTGGTGAACCACCGCATGCGCACCACCCTTCGCACGCAACCCCCCGGCGACGTCCTCCGGCCCTGGTCAATTGTCTGGTTTGGCCTCAGCGCCGCCCTTGGCATTTTGCTGGCACTGACACCGGCTTGGGATGGACCGGCTTGGCGCGGCCTGGCCCGCTGGGCCGGCTATGGCGCGTTGTTCGCGATGCTGGTGCCGTATGTCCATATCGTGGTTCGCTGGTTGCGGCCGACACGCCGCGCGATGATGACCCGCTGGCTCCGTTGGCACATCGCCGCGGCGTACCTCGCCTTGATTCTGGTCCTGGTCCACAGCCAAGGCAGGGCCGACACGCCGCTGACGTGGGCACTGTTTTGGCTCACCTGGATCGTCATCATCTCCGGCGTGGTCGGTTACTACGGGCAAAAGCTACTCTACGCCCTGCTCCCGCGCCTGGTGGTGCGCGAATTCGGCTTGGAACGCCTCGAACCGCAGCGGCAACACCTCGTGCAGGCGGCTCAAGCGTTGCTGCAAAAGAAAGAAATGCAAGGAGCGCCGGAGGTGATTCAGTCGTTTTGCACGACTGCCGTGGCCGAGTGCCTGGCGCCGCCCTTGCGGATGTGGGAGCGATTCGGCCGGACCTGGTCCCCATCTGAGCCGCTCTCGATCAACTGGTACGAACGCACCCTGAGTTATGCCGATGCGAAGCAGCAGGCCGTGCTCCAAGAACTGTGGCGGCTCGTGCAGACCCGGCGATCGCTCAATCTCGAATATCGGTGGCATCAACTGGGCCGACTTTGGCTGCTCGTCCACGGCCCGGCCGCATGGGCTTTACTGCTCTTGATGATCGAGCATGTCGTGAGCAGCATATGGTATGGCGGCTTTTGAGAACGGCCGGCGGATCACGCGAAGTTGTCCGGTAGAAGCACATGATCCCACCTCCTTCTCTTGCTGACGAATTGGCCGACGTGCCGGCGATGGCCCATCGTCGCCGCGATCGCATCGCCCTGGGGCAAGTCTGGTTGCCGTGGTTAGCGCTAGCGCTCGTGGTGATCTGGTGGTGTGTCTCATGGTGGTTGGATGGGGA
>JANWVS010000311.1 GCA_025056835.1 Gemmataceae bacterium
GATGAGTTCCTGTACGGCAGCCGGCCGATCGGCGCCGCGCACCGCCAGGTAGTCGGCGACTTCTTTGCTTTCCTCCGCCGTCGGCGGTCGAGTGAGGACGCTGAGGTACAGTTCCTCGGCCAACGCTGCGGCGTCGCTGAGACGATTCAGCCGGTCGGCGAGATTGCCGGGGCGTGGCGTCAGCAAGCTACGAACGAAATCGCCGTTGCGGAGGAACAAGGTTTGATCAATCGTGGCCTCGAACTCGTTGGTGGCCGGCTCGCCCGGCAACCCCGCAAAGAGGTTGATAATCACGGCCGCCTGGCTGGCGACTTTGTTGTACACCGCCGCTTCCGTCGCTCTGGCGCCCAGGGCAACTCGTTCTGCATCCAGTTGACCGGTAGCTTGGAGCAGGCTCCAGGCCAATTGCTCCGGACTTAGCGGACGAAGCGGGAATACGGCGAATTTCGCAGGATCGACTTCCTGGACATTGGGCGGCAACGCGCTGGACCGTTGATACGTCTGGCTCAGGGCTACGTCTCTCAGCAAGGACTTCACGTCGAACTTGCGGGCGACCAAGTCGCGGGCCAGCGCCTCCAACAACTCCGGGTGCGATGGAGGATTTTCAGGATGATCGAACTCGACGGGATGCACCAATCCCCGGCCGAACATCAGCCACCAGAACCGGTTCGCCGCGGCCCGGGCAAACTGCTGATGTTCCGCACTTGTCATGGCCGCCGCTAGTTGGCTGCGCCGACTGAATTTCGGCACGCCGCGCTCTCCTTTGGCCACCGGCTTTTCGTATTCCTGACCTTTCTCGAATTTCGGCTCCTTAATTTCCTTGCCTCGGGGCAGGCGTGGGCCGGTGGTTTTGGTCAGCTTGGCGGCGAAGACGGACTGATAATTAACCTCTCCCTCACCTTTCTCCGCGAAGACGGTCATCTTCGAACTCTTGTCGGTGAACAAATAACTGCGATTGAGGAAGGCGAACAAGCCGTAATAGTCGTCTTGCTTGTACGCCTCGACGAGGGGATGGTCATGGCACTGGGCGCATTGCAAGTTCATACCGAGGAACAGGCGGCTGATGTCCTTGGTCAGCAGATGCGGTTCGCCGTCGCGGTTGAGGTAAAACGCCGCCGCGGCACGCTGCTTCGGATCGACGCCGTCGGCTGATAGGATTTCGCGGATGAGTTGATCGTACGGTTTGTTCGCCGCAAACGAGTCGCGCAAGTACGTCTGCCACGCAACGCGGTTGACGTGCTTGTCGGGCCGACGATCGAGAAAAAGAACGTCGAACGTGTGTTGCATGTGGCGGGCGTAGCCGTCGCTGGCCAGCAGGTGGTCGATGAGTTTGCTGCGTTTGTCCGGCGATTGGTCGGCGAGAAAGGCCCGGGCCTGGGCAGCCGTCGGAATGATTCCGCTGAGATCGAGATAAACGCGCCGCAAGAATTCCGCGTCGCTCGCGGGTCCGGCCACAGGTCCTCCGCCGATGGCTTGGGCGATCTCCCGATCGATCCGCACCGTCAAGGGACTTTGGGAGAAGACCGGGCCGGTTGAGGCAAAAACTAAGCCGACGACGAGCCAGGGGGAGCGACAAGGAAGCATGTGTCGACTCCTCAAATCCAACATGGCGGCAGGCAACACACCTGCCGGGGAGGCTTGTGGCGGGATCTTCTGGGGGGCCTTTTAACTTTACACATCAACCGCGAACTGTCAACGTGAAATTCGTTTGGCGGACGAGCAGTTGGCCTGTTGGCCGCATCGCTTCCGCTGCCTGGGGTGCGCCGAGGGCCGCGTACGCAGTCCGTCAACTCAGCGTGGAACAGGGCGCTCGTCGTTCATCGAGAACCACGAACTCATTTGTCAACAGCAACACCCTGACGTACTGCTGCCGGGGCGAAAGCTGCGAGCGCTCCGGACTACGCTCGGCAGCGGCGAAAAACCGGTGGCGGGGAAAGGGATGTCGCGGGGAAGGCGATGCCGACGACCAATAGCAAGCCAACCTGAGAGCGGTACGGCATCGCGGATTGTCGTTCGCGCTGCGGCATCGGTCTGGCGGGAGACATGGTACCAGGTTCGTCGGGCTGCGATTGTGTACAATGGAAAATGTCGTTGTTGACGAGGCACGTGGTCGATGTTCTACTCTCAGGGACTGTCTCGCCGCGATTTTCTTCTGCACGCCGGGGCCGGCTTCGGCGCCTTGGCGCTCAGTTATCTGCTCCGCGACGACCCGGCGTTGGCCCAACCGTCGGTCGTCAATCCGCTGGCCCCCAAGCCGCCTCATCTGCCGCCGCGGGCGACGAGCGTCATTTTCCTGTTCATGGAAGGCGGTCCCAGCAGTATCGATCTGTTCGATCCGAAACCGCTGCTCCAGCGGCTCGCCGGCCAACGGTTGCCGGCTTCGTTTCGACCGGTGATCACGCCGATGGGCGAGACCGACGCCCCCCTGCTCCCCTCGCGCCGCCGCTGGCGCCGCCACGGACAGAGCGGCCTGTGGATCTCCGATTGGTATCCGCATCTCGCGACGTGCGCCGACGACCTGGCAGTGATTCGATCGTGTTGGGCCAACGGCCTGAACCACTCGGCGGGTGTTTGCCAGATGAATACCGGCTCGACGTTGGCCGGTCGACCTTCCCTGGGCGCGTGGGTCAGCTACGGCCTGGGCACCGTCAACCAAAACTTGCCGGCCTTTGTCGTGATGCAAGACTCGCCGGCCCAGGTGTCCAATGGTCCGCGCAATTGGGGCGCCGGCTTCATGCCCGCCGTCTACCAAGGCACTCGTTTGCAGCCCGGGCCGGAACCGATCGCTCATCTGCACCCGCCGGCCGGCGTCAGTGCCGAGCGCCAGCGCGGCCGCCTCGACTTGCTCAACCACTTCAACCGCCAACACCAGCTCAGTCGGACACAGCAGACGGAGCTGGAAGCCCGCATTGCCTCCTACGAACTCGCCTTCCGCATGCAGGCTCACGCTCCCGAAGCGGTGGACCTCAGCAGCGAGACGGCCGAGACCCAACGCCTGTACGGCATCGACGAACGGGAGACCGCGGCGTTCGGGCGGATTTGTCTGCTGGCACGCCGCCTCGTCGAACGCGGCGTGCGCTTCGTCCAGCTGTATCACGGGGCCGGCAGTAAATGGGACGCTCATACGCGTCTCGAAGCCAATCACACCGAACAGTGCCGATCCAGCGACAAGCCGATTGCTGGTTTGCTCAAGGACCTCAAGCGCCGCGGCCTGCTCGAAACGACCCTGGTCATTTGGGGCGGCGAGTTCGGACGCACGCCGATGTCGGAAAAAGGCGATGGCCGCGACCACAACCCCTATGGCTTCACCATGTGGCTGGCGGGCGGCGGGGTGCGCGGAGGCCAGACCATCGGCAGCACCGACGAAGTGGGTCTGCATGCCGTGGAGGACCGTCTCCACGTCCACGACCTGCACGCCACGATATTGTGGCTGATGGGATTGGACAACCTGCGCCTCGTGTACCGCCACCAGGGGCGCCCGGAAACGCCCACGCTCAACGAAGGCGAGGCCTATCGCCGACTCGTCGGCTGAACCTGAGGCTCCGTAATGCGGGACGTGCTGAAGCAAATGAACGACGCCCTGGCCGCCGGCCGCGACTGCGTCTACTGCGCCGTGGTTGACACTCGCGGCTCCACGCCGCAGAAAGCCGGCGCGGCGATGGTCGTGTTCGCTGACGGCGGCCAAGCCGGCACCTTGGGCGGCGGTTGCGTCGAGGCCGAAGTTAAACGTCAGGCCCTTCAAGCCCTCGGCAGCGACCCCCCCGCACCTCGGCTGCACACCTTTTGCCTCGACGACAACTACGGCTGGGACGATGGCCTCATCTGCGGCGGCCGCATGACGATTCTCGTCGATCCGGTCTCCCGTCCGACGCGACGACCCGTTGCCGTTCCGTATTACCAGGCCTTCCACCGACTGCTCGAAGCCGGCCGCGGCTGTACCGAGGCGGTCGTGATGGTTGGCGAAGCCGAAGGCGCGTCGCCGGGCCAT
>JANWVS010000312.1 GCA_025056835.1 Gemmataceae bacterium
TGGCGCGTTCGAAGCGTTCCTTGGCCTTGGCTTCGATGTCGCCGAGCAGGCGCTGAGCATTGGCGTGGATGCCGCGCCCTTTGCTGTCCTCAAGAATATTGCGAAGCGTCGCATACGCGCGGCCATAGTCGCCGTCGTGGTACGCTTTTTGCGCCACGTCGAACTGATGTTTCATCCAATCGGGGGTCGCGACGTGCGGCACGCAGCGCTGGAGCACTTCGATCATCGCCTCGGCCTCGTGGTAGCCTTCCTTCATGTACAAGATTTTTCGGCCCGGGGCGGCGATGACCAGCGTGGGGAAACGATCGATGCGGAGATCGTTGGCCAGTTTCGGCTCCCGCGCGACATTGATTTTCAGGGTCACGAACTGTTGGCTGAGCAACGCTACCACGCGGGGATCGCGAAAAGTCGTTTCTTCGAGCTTGCGGCACCAGAAGCAATCGTTGCTGGTGAATTCAATAAAGACCGGCAGACCGCGTTTCTCGGCCTCTACGACGGCGTGGTTGTAATCGGTACGCCAGGCAATGTCCCCAGGCACCGCAGCATCTTGTCCGCCGGCCGAGCCACTCCAGACCGCCGCGGTAACACAGGCGACCAACATCAATCCCAAGTATTGGCGGCGAAGCATGGTGCGATCCCTCGAAAAAGTCAGGTCGCGCGCGGATGCGCTTTTTGATAGTTTTCCTTCAAACGACCCGTGGTTACATGCGTGTAGATCTGCGTCGTCGCCAGGCTGCGGTGGCCGAGCAGTTCCTGCACGCTGCGGATGTCGGCACCGTGGTCGAGCAGGTGCGTCGCAAAGCTGTGCCGCAGACTGTGGGGGCTGGCGGCCGTATCCAATCCTTGTGCCGCGAGATATTTCCGCACCAGGCGCCCGACGCTGCGCGGCGTCAGACGCGTGCCGTTCTTGTTGAGGAACAAGGCCTCGCGACTCTGTACGTTTGGCGTGCGGCGCAGCTTCGCCAACAACTCGGACCGCCCTTCTAGCCAGGCGTCCATGGCGGCGCGAGCCGGTTTGCCGAAGAAAACCAGCCGCTCCCGTTTTCCTTTACCGCGCACCGTGGCGACCCCTTCGGCCCGGTCGAAGTCGGCCACATTCAAACTGGTCAGTTCACTGACGCGCAGCCCCGCGGAGTAAAGCGTTTCCAGGATGGCGCGATCGCGGCGGCCCAGCAGGGTGGCCGACGGCGGAGCGTCGACGAGGCGGGCCACGGCGTCCTCGGCCAGGAAGTGCGGCAGTTTTTTCTCCTGGCGTGGTCCGCGCAGTCCCTCGGTCGGGTTCGCCGTGACCAGACCGCGGCGCAGGAGAAACCGAAACCACGAACGTACCGCAGCCAGCCGGCGGGCGATGGTCGCTTTGGAATAGCCCTGCTCGTGCAGCCAGACCAACCAGGCCCGCAGGTGGCGGGTGGTCAGACGCCGCACGTCCCACATTTTCCCCAGCTGGGCGCCCCAGAAGTCGCGAGCTTGGGTCAGGTCCTCGCGATACGACTTGACCGTCAACTCCGACGCTTGCTTTTCCAAGGCCAGGTATCTCAGGAACTCGGCAAGGGCGTCATCCATGCTTCCGTCACGCTTTCGTCATCCAAGACGAGGTCGAGCTACATGCGCGAGCGCGGCTCGGCCAACTGCACCGTTGCCGTCGGCACATTTTCCCCCTGTTCCCGCGCTTTCTTCGTCAGCACCAGCGCGTCAAACCACGTCAGGCTTGTTGTCGGGTCGGCGGCGAGATCACGAATGACGTCGATCAAACAGGTTCGGCTGGCATCGTCATAGACGAATACATAGCGCTCGGATCCCTTCACCAACGCCAAGACGTTGTACTCATTGGCCAAGGTTCACCTCCCGCCCCCGGTCAGTGCGAAGACTGCCGACGCCTGCTTCCATATCGTCTCGAAGAGACCATGGGATTTGCCGCACGACCGCCGCAACTGAAACGGTCACGTCAGTCGTTCACGGTGCGGGCGGATTAATTTCGCCAGCTTGGTGGGGCGTCGTGCATCAACCCATCGAAAAGAACGCTTCCCAGGCGCACGAACGTCGCGCCTTCCTCAACGGCGACCTCGAAATCATTGCTCATGCCCATGGAAAGATGCACAAGATCGTGGGGGGGCGGCAACTGCCGCTTTAACTGGTCGCGCTGACGGCGCAAGGCAGCGAAGATGGGCCGACAGGCCTCCGCGGCTTGGAGCGGAGCCATCGTCATGAGTCCGCGCAGGCGCGTCCAACGCAAGGTTTTGACCGCCTCGAGCAAGGCGGCAAGGTCATCGGGTCGGAACCCTTGCTTGGAGTTTTCCAGGCCGGCGTGTATTTCCAGCAGCACCTCGACGGGGCTTTGCCGCCGGGCCGCGGCGCTCTCGATGGCCTCCAGAAGGCGGAGACTATCCACGGAGTGGATCAACGTCGTCCGCGGCAGCGTGGCTGCCACTTTGTTGCGCTGCAAGTGGCCGATGAGGTGCCACCGCACCGTGCCCGGCAGGGCCGCCGCTTTACGCCACAATTCTTGGGGCCGATTCTCGCCCAGGTCGAACACGCCGAGCTCGGGCAGCAATGCCGCCACGGCGGCGTCCACGGTTTTGGTGACGGCGACCAGGGTTACTTCCTCACGCCGTCGGCCGGCGCGGCGGCACGCCGCCTGCAAGCGCTCCTCGACCGCAGCCAGTCGCTCGGCCAACAACTTGCGGACGCCAGGTTGGTCCATCCCTTGGGTTCCTGTAAGACAGTCTTAGTCAGTATAGGCCCACGGGCGACTTGCCCCGGCAACGTCGTCCGCCGTCGGAGAAACTTCATGGCGGAAGTTCAGGCATTTCGCGGCTATCGCTACGATCTGGCTCGCGTCGGCAATCTCAGCGACGTCGTCGCCCCACCCTACGACGTGATCGATGAAGACTTGCAACAAGCCCTCTACGACCGCAGCCCGTACAACGTCGTGCGGCTGATTCTCAACAAGGAGACGCCCCAAGACAACGACGTCAACAATCGCTACACGCGGTCGGCCCAAACTCTCTCTAGCTGGTTGCAAGACGGAATCTTGGTTCAGGATTCCGCGCGGTCGATCTATGTTTATCATCAGGAATTCGAGGTTGAAGGCCGGCCCTACACGCGCAAAGGCTTCATGGCACGCGTGCGTCTGGAACCGTTTGGGCGTGGCCGCATCTATCCCCATGAAGAAACCCTGTCCGGCCCGAAGGCCGATCGTCTGAAGCTGTTCCGGGCCACGGGGATGAACTTGAGCCAAGTTTTTGGCTTATATCCCGACGAGATAGGAGAAGTGACGGCGGTGCTTGATGCTGCCGTGGGCCGCACCTTGCCCATCCAGGCCGTGGACCATCTCGGCGTCGTGAGCAAGCTCTGGCCGATCGCCAATCAACGAACCATCAGTACGGTCGCGGGGTTGCTCGGCCCCAAGCCGGTGTTCATCGCCGACGGGCACCATCGTTATGAGACGGCGGTCCAATACCTCGAAGAAAAAAAACAATCAGGGGAAGTGACCAACGACGACCACCCCGCGAATTTCATTTTGATGATGCTCGTCAGCATGCACGACCCCGGTTTGGTGATTCTACCCACGCATCGGCTCGTCAGCGGCGTCGGCGACTTGCGGGCCGCGGAGCTGCGTGCGGCGCTCGGCGAGTGGTTCACGTTCGACGAAATCGGTACCGGAGCGGACGGTGCGCGTAACACCTGGGAGCTGATCGAGGCGGAAGGCTCGCAAGCGTTGATCGGTTTCGGAACGGTGGCCGACGGGGTCTGGCAGACCGCCCGGTTCGTGGCGCCGCACCTGATGGCGGAACTCGCGGCGGAGCACAGTGCGACCTGGCGAAGCCTGGCGGTCTCTGTCGTGCAGCGTCTCGTCTTGGGGCGGGGATTGGCTCGCGGCGACGGCCAGCCGCAATGTCGGTATGTGCATTTGCTGCACGAGGTAAACGAGGCCGTCGACCGGCAGCAGTGTCAAGTGGCGATATTGGTGCCGCCGGCGACGATGAC
>JANWVS010000313.1 GCA_025056835.1 Gemmataceae bacterium
GGACTGGCACGACGACGGACACCATCCCCTTGTGCAACTTCTTTCAATATCACTGCAATCACTCGGAGGACGTGATGACCGCGTGGGCGATTGGTCCCGACGACAAGGCAGCGGTTTTGACGCAGTTTCTCTTTGAGCAAGAGAAGAAACAAAACGATTTGCACCACTACCTTGCGGACCTCCAAAGGTGCGTCGCCCTCGTCCAGGCTTTTCGGCAACCCAAGCGCGATGATGCTCGCTTGGCCGTCGAGTGGCGCAACTTTCGGTCGCAAAAGGACCGATTTGAAAAAGAGCAAGCGGTGCTTGCTTTCGCCGCGGCGACAGCCAAGGACGCCTTGGACGGCACGACACAACAGGCCGATCAACAGGTCGGCATGCTGTTGCATTTCAAGCCGAACACCGACAAGAAAAACCACGACCCGCGACTGGCCGCGCCGCAACTTGATCCGAAGACGATGGAAAACGTCCTCAACTCGCGCAAGGCGAGCCGTCAAAGAAAAGACGCATTACCCGACCCGCCGGCCCAACCAAAACCATAAAGCCCGGCCAAGCAGGTAGTCCCTCGCGGCTGCTGGTACGGCTTGAGCGGCCCCGGCGAGACCGGCGCGGTCTACTTCGCAGCGGCCGACGATGCCCGAAGGTCGCCAACGACCGTCGTGGGATAGATCACGATGCTCTGCGACGCCCGGGCAGCTGCCGGGTGGCGCTCGCGATAACGCTGCACGGCCACGCCCTGGGCGTTTTCATCGGGCTTGAAGATGCCATGGAGCACCTGGTGGATGCGGCTCAGAATGCGGGCCGCGGCCCGGCGCAATTCTTCGTCGTGGGTCTCTCGATACAGAGCGTGGATCGCGGGTTGGATGGCATACAGCGTCAAGCGCCGAGGCGGCGGCAGCGGCCCTTGCAAGTGGCCAGTATAAGCCGCTCCCGTCAGCGCCAAGCTCGACGGCAACCCAGGGTGCGGAATCACGGTCCCCGGCAGCAGCGGGGCCACGACGTCTTCCTGGCCCGGGGTCCGCGTCAAGCGTTCCAGGGCTTGCTGGAGTTGAGCGGCGGCCTGGAGCCGTCGTGCTTTCGATTCTTTAGCATTCGCCACCGTTTTGCTCAGGTCTGGCAGCAGGTTTAATAACTGCTCGTCATATCGGACGATCGCGCGGGCGAGCGGCAGACGTGTCCAAACGTCCTCAGCGGCCTGGTATTGGGCAAAGGCGGCACGGTGGGAGCGGACCAACTCCGCGGCGCGGCCTGCTTCCGCCACGAGGTCGGCCGACGGCGTTTCGGACGCAGTCGAGCCGCTTTCTGCGAGACCGAGCCGGGCGTAGCTCTTGGCGAGATAATCGTGGGCGACGACGTTTTCCGGATCGAGCTGCACCGTGCGCTCGAAACGGGCGATGGCCTGGCGCAAAAACTCGCGCCGCCGCGCGTCATCGGCCTCGTCTTGAGCCGATTGGAACAGGGCCTTGCC
Organism: Gemmataceae bacterium; assembly: GCA_025056835.1. Classification (GTDB taxonomy): domain Bacteria; phylum Planctomycetota; class Planctomycetia; order Gemmatales; family Gemmataceae; genus JANWVS01. Next base: position 1,466 of record JANWVS010000313.1, read on the forward strand.
GAGTTCATTGATGACTACGTAGTCGTTGGTAAAATCGAACTTGCGCTTCGGATCTCGATTGGCGGGGTCGAGGATTTGCTCGAAGTACTTGATGGCAGCGGGCAGATCGGCGTTGGCAAAGTTGAGTAAACCGCTGAACCAGGCAACGGTCTGCCAAGGGGCCTTGGCCTCTGCGGCTTTGGCCAGGGCCTCGCGGGCTTTAGCGGCCCGCTCCGGTCCTTGGTACGCCAAGTGGACGCGAGCAAGGTTGAGCCAGCCGTGGGCCTGGGCGTCGGGCGTGTCCTTGAACTCATCGCTGAGCAGTCGGCTGAACGCCTTCTCGGCCTGGCCCAATTCGCCGTCCTTTTTACCGTCAGGCCCGCCTTCGAGGAAACAGCCGATGCCGTAATCGTTCCATCGTTGCCACGCTGGCTGGATCGGCGATTTTTGCGGTGGGACCGCGGCGGTCACCCCCGCCACCGGCAACGTCACCGAATCGGCACAGAGATCCACGATGGGCAGCACGGGGGCTTTGCCCTTGCCGTAGACGTATTCCATGTACGTCAAGTCGAACTTGCGATACCGCACGCGGGCGAACAGTTCCACGGGGCCGGGCAGCTCCTTGGGCAGGTCGAGACGATAGTGGACTACGTTGGCCGCCCCGGGCGGGATTTGATGATCGTACAGCGGCGTGAAGATGTCTTGGGGGTTGCGGCGGTCGATGCGATTTCCCCGGCGGTCGAGCATCAACACATTGATGAAGTGAGCGTTTTCATCGACGGCGCCTTCCTCGACGGTTGAATCGCCGGTGCCGTTGGGCGACGAGATGCGGGTCGGCCGCAAATAACCGTTGTGGGCAATCACCTTGCCGCCGGATTTGGCGACGAACTCGACCCATACTTCGTTAGAATCGACCGTCCCTTGCGTAAAATGGTGGCCGATGTTGAGCGTGCGGATGACCACTTCCACGAGGTACGATTGCCCCGGTTCCAACGTCGGCAAGTAAGGCCGCAGCGGTTGGTCGCCGAGCAACGGCGCATCGACACCTTCGTATTTGCCTTCTTCCAGGTGTTTGAGGCCGAAAATGTCGATCCGCAGCGGCGGCGATTTGCCGTCCAGTCCCCCGCTGAGAAACTTTTTGTATTCCTCGAGCATCGCTTCCTTGTGGGGATGATTGACCAGCCAGGGTATCCCCGTGTTGGCGGCGATGAAGCGATGGCTGTGAATCGACCGCTTGCCGCTGCCGTCGAAGTCGCGCGCCCCTTGGTCGGCGCTTTCCATGAGAGGCATATGGCAGGCGGCGCAGTTCTCTTTCGCCACCGGCGGCAGATACCAACTCCGCGCGCCGCGTCCCGACACGCCGCTGAGGTGGAACGAATCGGCATGGTTCTGACCGCGGAGGAATTCCTTGTAATGGTTCACTTCTTGCGGTAAGCCGACTTTGTGACAGACCGAACAAAATTCGTCCGTGCGGTGGAACGGCTTGAGGAAGGTTTTCTTGTGCAGCTCCGGCTTCGCCTTGATCAGTTGGTTGTTGATGTACTGCAAGATGGGATTGTCGCTGAACGTGAACGGATAGAGTTCCGGGGCCGTGATGGTGTAGTCCGCGTTGCCCGATTTGCTGTTGATGTGGGAAATCGAATGGCAAACAACGCAGGTAATGGCCGCACTGGCCGTGGGGTGCTTTTCCATATCGTAGTCGGGATCGTCGAACTGGCCGCTGACAAACGGCACCACGTCGTGGCAGCCGGCGCACCACCGCGAGGCGCGAATGCCGGCCACCCGGCGCGTCTCGCGGACGCTGAACAGATACGGCGGATTGTTGAACGAACTAAACCGGTGCATCGACTTTTGATGCGTTTCGTAGGCGTCCTGGTGGCATTTGAGGCAGTATTCATCGAGCATGAGGGTTTCGGCGCTGATGAACTTGCCGTCGGCGGTCCGCAGTCGCGACGGCTCGAAGTATTTCTCCCCTTCCGGCGACCCTTTGGCGAACCATGCCCGCGGATTCTGCGAATGCATCAGCACCATGCCGGCGGTAAAGGCCACCACGGTGCCGCCCCAGGCGTAGCCCCATTTCCACTTGATGGCCGGTCCCGCTTTGCGATGCCACACGTACACGATGACTGCCAGCACCGGCGCCACGGCATGGGCGACAAAGGTGGTCCAGTAGGCGAGCGAATCGGTCGGCAGCTGCGGCAACCCCTCGAGTTTGATGAGCAAAATGCCGGTCACGCCGGTAATCAGGCCAAAGACGAACACCAGCACCCCCAAACGCACCGCCACGCGATTGGGCCGCCGCCACGCCGTAATCAGGTGCGTCAGCCCGAACACCAGAAACGGCGCGATGACTACCAGGCCGACGACGACATGCAGCAGCGTCATCCAGATCGACGATTCCGTCTGGAGCGTCGTTTGCTGCCACCATTCGACACCCCGAATGGCCAACAGATAGACCCCGGTGGCGCCGAGAAACGCAACGCCGCCGAAAATGACCACGAGTAAGGCCCGCAGCGGCGTGTTCAGCGCGGGAACATAAACA
>JANWVS010000314.1 GCA_025056835.1 Gemmataceae bacterium
GTTGGGTTTGGGCATCGGCGTTTTGGCGCTCTGGCTCGATGGCCAGCTGCCGACGTCAACGTGGGACGCTGAGGCGTTCTATCGTCTCGCACCGGCAGTCCCCGGTGCTCAGCCGAGGAAGCATCCCTTCTACGATGCGTTTTATCCGCCGAACACCTGGTTGCCGAATGCCGCGTGCTGGTTGAGCTATTTCGGTCTTATGTTTCTGGTGCTGCGCTGGTGGAAAGACGTCGAGGAGACGCGACCGGCGCGGTTCTCGGTCATGGCCCTAGCCGCGACTTGCTTTTGGGCGTTTCTCTTGCTGTTTTTGCTGCCAACGAGCCGTGAGCGGCAAATCGGCTTCACGACGATGGCGTTAACGTCTGTCATCGTGCAGTTGTGCAGCCCGAGACGTCGGCCGCTGCCGCCGCCGCGGTCCAAACCGGTGCGGCTCCGGCTGGCGGGATAATCGAATCGTCCGGGAGAATACGGAGGCCATGAGGCGCTGGACGCAGGCGGTGTGGTGGAGCTTGGCCCTGGTCTGGTTGGCGATCGATCAGGCGGCGGGGAGCGCCGCGTGCGGCGCGGGAGCTTGGCGACGCGAAGTGACAGGCCGAGGCACAGACCTTCGGGCCGCGCAGCGGGCGGCGCTGGACCAAGCCGTCGCTGTTGTCACGGAACGTTTGCACGCTTTGGGGCTGTGGCACTGGCAACCCGACGGCGAATTTGTGCGGCGACATTGCCTAATCGGCGCCGGCCGCGCCGGTCCCGATGAACCTTTGACCGACGGGCTGGTTGCCAAGACTTGGACTTTCAATCTGTGCGTCCCCTCCGACCAGACCCTGCGGCGGTTGGACGCCGAGGCTTGGCGGCGCGACACGAGCACAGCGCGGATGGGAGTGGCGCTCCGGGTGGTGGTGGCGCTGGCCTGGCTCTTGGCGGTATTCGTCGGCCAGGTGAGGTTGGAGCAGTGGACGCGCGGTCGGCACTCGGCCGTGGTGCGGACGATGGCGCTGGGGGCCGGTGCCGCGGGCCTAGCTTGGGCTTGGGGAGCTTGATGTGCGATACCGGCACTCGTTTTTAGCTCGCCGACGGGTAAACTATCAGCATGTCCACCGCGAGCGATCGCTTACTCGTGCAACAAATTCGCCAAGGCGATGAAAGGGCCTGGGAGCACCTCATCGCTCGCTACGAGGGGCGCTTGTTCGCATTCATCCATCGGCGGATCAAGGACCAGGCGGCGTGCGAGGACATCGTTCAAGACTCTTTTGTCGGCTTCTATACCAGCCTGCCGAACTACGACGATCGCCGCGACTTGCAGACGTATCTGTTCACGATTGCTTCGCACAAGATCACCGACTACCTGCGCCGTACCGGCCGCCACCCCTTGCAGCAAACTGCCGATGAGGGCGGCGAGCTTTTCCTACACAAGCTCGCTGAGCAAACGGCGGCCTCGAGCGTGGCCCGCGGCCAGGAACGCCGCGAGCTGGAAAGCACCGCGATTGCCCGGGCCTTGACCAACCTTCTCGATACGTGGCGCAAGCAGGGCGACTATCAACGGCTCAAGGTGCTGGAATTGCTCTTCGTCAAAGGGTGGCACAACAAGGACGTCGCCAAGTTTCTGGACATCTCCGAGCAGCAAGTTGCCAACATCCGTTTCGCCGCGGTCAAGAAGCTCGGCGAATTGGTGCGGGCCGACGGTTTGCCGGCCGACGTCTTCCCCGAATTGCACGTGTGAGCGAGGCCCAGTATGACAACTCCACGCGAACTGCTGGAAAGTTATCTCGACGATGCTCTCGGCGAAAGCGAAACGGCCCGGCTGGAACAAGAGTTGCGGCGCGACGAGGAACTGCGGCGGCGCCTCTTGGCGGTCATGGGTGAGCGGGACCGCGGCGAGCACACCGTCGGGGCCATATGGCGCCGCCATCGTTTGAGCTGTCCCAGCCGCGAACAGTTGGGGAGCTTCTTGCTGAATGTTCTCGACGCCGGTTTGCGCGATTACGTGGATTTTCATCTGCGGACCATCGCTTGCGCCTACTGCCTGGCAAATCTCGCCGATCTCCAGGCCCAGCAGCAGGCGGATGCGGCGGTCATTCAGCAGCGGCAGCAGCGCGTATTTCAATCGAGCGCCGGTTTGCTAAGGAAGCGTTGACGCGAGGGAAACGGCATGGCCGTCGCCAACCCCGCCGCGGAACTGGTGGACGTGATCGACGATGCGGGCCGGACCGTGGGCGTCGTCACGCGCGAAGAGATGCGCCGCCGCCGGCTGCCGCACCGCTGCACTTATGTGCTCGTGTTCAACCACCGCAACGAGCTCTTCATCCATCTGCGGACGCCGACCAAGGACGTCTATCCGTCGCATTGGGACGTCTGCATCGGCGGCGTGTTGGCGGCGGGCGAGTCGTTCGCCGACGGTGCGGCGCGGGAAGTGCGCGAGGAACTAGGCATCGAGGCCGCGCCGCGCGAACTATTTCCTTTTCGCTATGCGGACGATCGCACGGTCGTCCAGGCGATGGTTTATCGGCTCGACCACGACGGTCCGTTTCGACTGCAACCGGAGGAAATCGTTCGCGGCGAATTCGTCGGGATCAACAGCGTGGAGCGCCGCGCCGTCGCCAATCCCTTTTGTCCCGACGGTTTGGCAGTCTTGCGACACTATCTGGCTCATTGCGGAGAACGTCCATGGCCCACGACACCTTTCAAGCCGGCGACCTGACGGCGGTGATCGGCGACAACGCGGCCTCGGGGCGTCACTTGGCCGGCTATAACGGTCTGTGGAGCCTGACCCATCGGGCCGAACCGATGAACCTGTTCGTGCCGACCGTGGCCGGTCTCAATTTCGAGCATATTTTCGATGGCGAGCGCTACGACACCGACAACACGCGTCGCATTTTCTTCGAGCCGCGCCAGGCCCCAATGACGTTTCGCAAGCTCTCGGCCACGGAAGCGGAGTTGCACCAGCCGCCCACACCGACGTTTCATTTGGAGAGCTGGACGCGCTTCGCGTTGGTCCCGCCCCATAGTGTCGACATGCACTTCCGCTGCCGGCCGACGCAGCACGTTTTCCACCACGGCTACATCGGCCTGTTCTGGGCGAGCTACATCCACGGACCGGACGACAAGAGCATGTACTTCCGCGGCAACCACCAGTGGCAGCAACTCTGCACGCAGCGCCACAACGACCAGAGCACCGTCCGCCACACTGTCGACAAGTTCGAACTCCGCTTCGCCAAGGGCTTCCCGGATTGCCTGATGCGCAACTATTCGCCGTTGCGTTACGACGAGCCGTTCTTCTATGGTCTCTTTCGCGACATGGTCGTGCTCTTTCTTTTCGACCGGACCGAGGGGATTCGCTTCACGCATTCTCCGTCGGGAGGAGGGTTCACGAAAGAACGGCAGACTTCGAACCCGGCGTGGGACTTTCAATACATCATCCCGAAATACGAAGTAAAGAATGAGTACGGCTTCCGCATGCGGTTGGTGTATCGACCGCGCTGCTCGCGCGACGACATTCTGCGCGAGGTGGCGGCGTGGCGGCAACGTTGACGACCCCTTCCAGCCGCGACGGGCAGGCGATGCCGGCGACGGTTTAGCTCATCCCGAGAGGTGCCTCATGTCCACGCTTCCCGTTCGACGCCATGCCCTGGGCCTTCCCGCCGGGAGCGTTCGCGCTGCTCACTTGTTGGTCATCGTTGGCGTCACCTGCGCCTTGGTCGTCAACCCCATGGAGCTGGCGATCGCCATTCCGCCGTACCTGGTGTATCTGTTGTTCTTGATGCTCGGCCATTACTTCGCCTCGCACGGCGTGACGATCGCCACGCGCGATGATCCGCAGGCCTCGCCGCTGTATCTGCCCGGCGGCACCGTGCGGCTGGTAGTCATTCTGGCCTTGGCGGCGGCGCTCGGCTGGAAGCTCTACCAGAATCCGGAAAGTTTGCGGGAGCAGTTCGACCGGACCCTGGACGAGTTGAAATCGCAGCCCTATCTGCCGTTGAT
>JANWVS010000315.1 GCA_025056835.1 Gemmataceae bacterium
GACGGTCCGGCTATTCCCTTGCGACGGCAGTTCAATTTCCCCATGGCGCTGGCGGTGTAGCCGTTGCCTATTTCCTGCCGATCAACACGTTGCCCATGCTCAACCACGCCGGAAAGCGGCACAGCAAAGCCAAACGATTGAACTGGATGGCGGCGTTGCGGCATCCTCCAGCCGGAAAACGGTTCGGGTCCCAAAACTCGCCGGCAAAGCGCGTCACCAGTTTAACCTTGCACTCCGCCATGCAGCGGACCAAGGCGTCGATGCGTGCGATCCGCGTCAGCATCGGCACGCCTTCCTTCTGCGTCCAAAACTCGACGCCGGCCGGCGTGTAACGCACGGTGGAGCGCGCCCCACGCAACGATCGCACCAGCCGCGCCAACCACGTTTCCAGTGCGGTGGTACAGTTCTCCATAATGACGATGCAGCCGCCGGGCTTGAGGACACGACATAACTGCCGTAAGGCGCGCTCCCACTCAGGAACGTGCATCAGCACGCCGCGGCAGTGGACGATGTCGAACGAAGCGTCCGGAAAGCTCAAGTCTTCCAACGGCTGACAGGCGAACGTCACGCGCTCCGTCATGCCGGTTCGCTCGCAATGGCTCTGGGCCTGGTCCAAAATGGTGGGCGAAATGTCGATGCCGACGCACTGATACCCGCGCCGGGCGAACGCCAAGGTGTGATAGCCGACGCCGCAGCCCGCGTCGAGTAGTCGAACGGCTGGTGCCGGAGGGGGAAAATACCTGGCGATGCGTTGGTGCAAGGCCATGTTGAAACGATCCAACACGGGATTGCCTCGGTAGACCGACTCCCAGCTTTCGTGAATGTCCCGGCGTGTGTAGGTTTCCCTGAGCAGCACGGCCAAAACCCTGTGAGTTTGTCAGCGAAGGGAGGCAGTCACCGCAACCGCGATCCCTGAGATCAATCCTAGCTAACTTTTAACGAACACCGCGTTGGCAAAAGAAGGGCGATGATCGGTTCGCCTTTGGCGCCGTCAAAGCGCTGGCTTGGCGGTGGACACGTTGGTCGGCTGCCGGCCGGCAAGCCGCGATGCATCATCGCAAGCCGCGCTGTACCGCGAGGAGAATATCCCCGACAGGAGTCGAACCTGTAACCTTCGGCTCCGGAGGCCGACGCTCTATCCAATTGAGCTACGGGGACGAAATGAGGCAGCGCCCGTGTTGGCGCAACCGCGGCCACGGTTCAACCAGACCGTCTTCGCGGAGACAGTGTTCACGATAGCAAAAAGCGCCGGCACCTTCCAGCGAATTCCGGCAACCCGGATCGTGGGCGGGGCCGTTCGATGATGGCGCAAGTCATGGTGTTTCGACAGATCCGGACCGGCTTAGGACCGACGCAAGAGGACGTACAGGGCAATCGAGCAGCCACCGGAAGGCGGGAAGGTACGGTGTGTTGCGGCGGCGGCATTGGCAGTTGCCCGGCTGGGGGCGTATACTGGCGAAGAGCGATTGTGCCAAACCGAGCCGGCTCGTCGGCGGGGTGTGTTGTTGTTTCATGGTGCTGTCGTGCCGTATCCGCGAATGTTGCGCTTGCGTCAAAAATTTCCCCGACCGCGGGTCGAGAACATTCCCGCGGCCGTTCGAGACGCCCTCCGCGGTCTGTCGTTGGCAGCGCGGATTCGTCCGGGGCAGACCGTGGCGCTGACGGCCGGCAGCCGGGGCATCGCCAACATTCCGGTGATTCTCAAGAGCGTGGTGCAGTACCTCCGCGACTTGGGCGCCCAGCCGTACCTGGTGCCGGCGATGGGCAGCCACGGCGGGGCCACGGCCGAGGGCCAACGGCACTTGCTGGAGAGCTATGGCATCACCGAGGCATTTGTCGGAGCGCCCATTCGCTCGTCGATGGAAGTGGTCGAAGTCGGCAAGACGCCGGAAGGGTGGCCGGTTTATCTCGACAAATTGGCGGCGCAGGCAGACCACATCGGCGTCGTCGCGCGCGTCAAGCCCCATACGAATTATCATGGGCCGATCGAAAGTGGCTTGCTGAAAATGATGATGATCGGGCTGGGCAAGCACGTCGGCGCCATGTGGTACCACCGCCTGCTGTTGGAGCATCCCTACGATCCCGTGGTTCGCTCGGTAGGCCGCACCCTGCGCGCCAAGGCGCCGATCGCCTTCGGCCTGTGCATCGTCGAAAATGGCTTCGACGAAACCGCCCTCATCGAAGGGGCGGCACCCGCCGATTTCGAACCAATCGAGGAACGCTTACTCGTCAAGGCGCGCGAGTGGCTGGCCCGCTTGCCGTTCAACGAGGCCGACCTGCTGATCATCGACGAGATCGGCAAAGAAATCAGCGGTTCCGGCATGGACACCAACGTCGTCGGCCGCAAACGCGCCTTCAAGAATCAACCGCCCGACAACGAACCGCAGATGCGCTTCATCTTCATCCGCGGGCTGTCGGCCCACACGCACGGCAACGCCGCCGGGATCGGTTTTGCCGACTTCACGACCTCGCGGTGCGTTGCGAGCTTGAATTACACGGCCACGAAAATCAATTGCACGACCTCTGGCTATCCGCAAGGGGCGAACATTCCAGTGTACTACGACACCGACCGCGAGGTACTCGACGTGGCTTTGTCGATTATCGGCACGCGCTCGCCGGAACAAGCTCGCATCATGCGCATTCGCAACACCTTGATGTTGGAGGAAGTGGAGGCGTCGGAGCCGTGCCTGGCGGAGTTGCGGCCGATGACCGCGTTCGACGTCATCGCCGGGCCAAGCGAAATGGTGTTCGATGCTGCGGGCAATCTGCCGCCGTTGGTGTGGTGAATCCCGTGCCAACGAGGGTGCTTTCCTTCCGCCGGCGCCGGCGTTTTTTGGCGAGCCGCGCCGTTCGCCGGGAGCGTGGAGCGATTCTCATGTTGTTCTGGAGGCTGCCATGATGCGACGGTTGCTGGTGACAGTTCTAGGGAGTATGTGTTTCGTCGCGGTCTCCGCGGCGGCGCTAGCCCAAACGAAAGAGGTCGCGATCGCCCAAAAATACAAAGGCTCGGTCGAGGATGAATCGGCGCCCAAACCCGAGGTCATCACCAACAGCAAAAGTCTGGAAATGGTGTGGAAGGCGTGGAAGGCAGCGGGCGATGTGCCCAAGGTCGATTTCACCAAGAACCTGATCGTCGTCGCCTATTCCCCAGGCAGTATCCTCGATATTTCCCGCGTTACCCTGGATGAGGGAGGCAACCTGACGGTGTTGGCATTCGGGTCGCGCGATCTGCGGCCGGGCTTTCGCTATGTGCTTGGCGTCGTGGCCCGGCAAGGCGTGAAATCGGTCAACAAGAAGCCGTTGCCGGCGGACTAGACGAGGTACCGGTTGCCGCCAGGCACGGCCCGGCTCGCTGGAGCGGCCGCAGCCGCCGCTGGTCGCGACCGATCTCTGCCAAGCGGAGGAAGCATCGCATGAATTGGCTCGAGTCGTTGAAGCGCTACACCACGGTAGTCGCCGACACCGGAGATTTCGAGGCAATCGCCGTCTACCGGCCGCAGGACGCGACAACCAATCCGTCGCTGCTGTACCAAGCGGCGCAAAAACCGCAATACAGCCACCTGGTCGACGCCGCCCTGAAAGCCGCAGCGCAGACCCCGGGCAGCGAGGCGGTCCGCACGGAAGCGTTCTTGGATCATCTTCTGGTCAGCTTCGGCTGCGAGATCCTGAGGATCGTGCCCGGCCGGGTTTCGACGGAAGTTGAGGCCGGGCTTAGCTTCGACGTCGACGGCACCGTCGCCAAGGCTCGCCGGCTGATCGAGCTGTACGAGAAGGCCGGCGTCGACCGCGAACGTGTGCTCATCAAAATCGCCAGCACCTGGGAGGGGATTCGCGCCGCGGAGCAACTCGAACGGGAAAGGATTCACTGCAACCTGACGCTGCTGTTCAGCTTTGCCCAAGCCGTGGCCTGCGCCGAAGCCGGCGTCACGCTGATTTCCCCTTTTGTGGGGCGCATTTATGACTGGTAC
>JANWVS010000316.1 GCA_025056835.1 Gemmataceae bacterium
CGTTGACGTTCGTGACGCCTTGGTGGAAGAGTTTCGCCTGCCGTATCGGCCGCACGTCCACGCCGACGCCGTCATCGGTTGGGCCTGGTCGGTGTTTAACGACTACGACGTCGAAGCCAACCCGCTCGGCTTTCGCCGTCGTACGCTGCGGGCCATCGCCGGGGCTTGCCGCCGCATTCGCCACTTGCACCGTGCCGATTCGGTCGGTTTCGATTTTCACAAGACCGGGTTCGCGCCGTACGTGTCGAGCCTGTTTCTCCTCAAGGATCGTCGTGATTTCGAACGGATCAGCCGAGCCAAAGAGCAGATGCCGTACCTGTATCAATACGGGGATTATCGACCGGGGATGTTCACGCTCGAAACGACGCGGGCCGGTGTCGGCATCCTGGCGGCACTGGCGAACCTGCGCTTGCTCGGCAAAAAAGGGTTCCAGGCCACCCTTGGTCATCTGGTCGAAATGGCCCAACTGCTCCGCGAGCACCTCGACGGCCACGCGGCCACGACCGTCCTCAACCGTGAAAACTTCGGTACGGTGACGATCTTTCGCGTCTATCCGCCCGGCGTCGATACCTTCGCCATCAAGCAGCTCGAGTTCGAAAACCCCGCCTGGCGCGACACGCTGCTTAAGCACAATGATTTCAACCGCCGGGTGTTTCACTTCCTGCGCGACGAAGCTCTCGCCGGCCGCGGCGTCATGTTGTCGTTGACTGACTGCTATCGGCAGACCAGCTACGGCGAACCGATCGTGGGACTGAAATCATTTATCCTCTCGCCGTTCGTCGACGAGGAGCATGTGCAGACCGTCGTCGAGAAAGTGCTTGAGGCCCGGGAGCGCATCATCTGAATTCGTCACTTCTGTTGCCAGCGGCTCCAGGCCAGGCCGGGACGATCGACGCGGAACGAAACCAAGCGCTGCTGCGTCACTTCGGTGACATAGACCGTTTTGCCATCCGGACCGCCGAAGCACAAGTTGCTCGGCAAGGCACCGAGGACGTCGATTTCACGAAGGATTTCACCTTGGGGGGAGAGCACAGCGACGGTGCCCTTGCCGTAACGGGTGATATACAAGTTGCCGTCAACGTCGCAGCGCATCCCGTCGAAACCGTGATCGGGAAACTTCTTGAGTAAACGCTTGCCGCTGAGGGAGCCGTCTTTGTCAATGTCGAACGCCCAAACGTTGCGCTGTACGCTTTCGTTCACATAGAGCTTCTTCCCGTCGGGACTCACCTCGATGCCGTTCGTCGTCCCCATGTCGGCGGCGACGAGGTGGGTCTTGCCAGCGCGGTCGATGCGCCAAATCTGACCGGTGCCGTTGCCCCAGTTGGGGTCGCTGGCGTAGAGCGTGTCATTCGGAGCAATCGCCAGGTCGTTGGGCTGGTTCATTTTCGGATTATGGGCGAAGACGCTCAATTGTCGAGTCTTCATGTCCACTTTGAAGACATTGTGGCCGACGTAATCGGCGATGTACATGAAGCCGGCCCGGTCAAAGACGATGCCGTTGCCGGCGCTCTTGCCGGGGAGGGTGACGAAGACCGAGATCTTGCCATCGGGCGTGACCTTACCGATGGTGTGCGCCGTCTGGTAGCTGACGAGATACACGTTGCCTTCTTGGTCGCAACAAGGACCTTCGATGCCGGCCGTAAAACTCTTGATCGGCGTAAACGGCTTGGCGACGAAGAGCTTGTCGTCGCCGCCGGCGAACACCAAGCTGGTCGTCAGGTAACAACTGGTCAGAATCGTGGTGCGCAGCATGGCTTGTCCTCGCGGGCAGTTGCCGGAGCCATACTATGGTCGAAGCGGAGCGCTGGCATCTTCTTGAATCTTCCCGTCGCTTTTTTTTCATCCGGTCAACGCGTTGTCGCTGGGGCTGCGGGAGCAGATAAGCGCGTCGCCGGGCTGCCGGTCGCCGAGCTTGGAACAATCAAAACCACCCTCAGCCATGACGTCGCTCAAGATCGTTTGGCCGCGTTCGACTTGTTACCGATCGATCGTGCTGGTCACGGACGGTAGAGCAGTGATATGCTGAGTTTGTCCGCGATCCGAGGGTTATCGTTGAGATCGTCGCCATGCTCACGAGCGTGCGTATCATCGTTCGAGCGGTGAAGCAGTGGTTCGCAGACGGCGGCACGCACCACGGCGCGGCCCTTGCTTACTATGCACTTTTTTCAATTGCGCCCGTGCTGGTCATTGCCATACGCATCGCCGGGGCCGTCTTCGGCGAGAAAGCGGCTCAGGGCCATGTCGCTGGGCAGCTGGAGATTGTCTTCGGCCCAGCCGGTGCTGCCGCCGTCCAGGGGTGGTTGGTGAATGCGCATGAACATAGCCACAGCCAACTCGTCCCAATCGTCGGCATCGGATTGCTGATGTTCGCGGCCTTGGGGATGTTTCTCTATGTTCGCTCCGCTTTGTGTACGATCTGGAAACTGACGCCGCCGCGCGGCAGTACGTTTCTCGGCGTCCTGTGGGACTATACCTTGGCGTTAACGATGGTGTGTTTCTGCGCCGTGCTGCTTTTGGCGTCGCTGGCCGCAAGCATGGCCGTTTCGATTCACCACGACTGGCTGCTTGAGTTATTGCCGTGGCTGCCGTGGAAATTGTTGGAGATGGTCGTTTCGTTCGTTTATCTGACCATTTTGTTTGCGTCGATGTACCGCATCTTGTCGGGCGGCCGGATTAGTTGGGGTTACGTCGTATACGGTTCGTTTATCGCGGCCGTGCTGTTCAGCTTCGGCAAAATGTTGCTTGGTTGGTACCTGGTCCACACGAGTACGCTTTCGATTTACGGTGCTGCAGGCTCCGTGGTCGTTTTCTTGCTGTGGGTTTATTATTCGTCGCAAATTCTGTTTTTCGGCGCGGAACTCATTCAGGCTCGGCGCTCGCGACACGAGTGGTTGAAGGCAACCTAGCGCTCGGCAAAGTCCCGCTCAGCGCTGAAGGATCGGCAAGTAGTTGTTGGGGATCTGCAAGATGATCAGGGCCATGGCCGTGCAATAATGTTGGCAGACTTGCGTGTTGGGCCAGGAGCCGTCGTTGCGGTTTTGGCGTGCCAGAAGCTCGTCGCGAATCGCGGGATACCAGTCGCGCCAGCGCTGGCCGCCCGCGATCCACATGGCTTGGGCGGCGTAGTAATGGCCGTAGTAATAATGGGCTTGAACCTCGAAATTGCCCAAAAAGCCGCCGCGGCCGGGGCGGAACTGACTGAGGTACTTAAGACCGTTTTCGATCGCAGGTCCATCGTAGACGCCGGCGCTATAGAGGGCCACCAGACCAGCGGCAGTGCGGGCGAAGCCGGAAGGTCCGCCGATATGCTGGTAACGAAAGCCGCCGTCAACAGGATTTTGGCAGCTGAGCACGTATTTCGTACACTTGTCCGCCGTACTTTTCGGGACCGTGATACCGGCATTGCGGGCCGCCCGCAACGCCATGATTTGACAGATCGTCACGGAAATATCGGCGTCGCCGCGGACGGGCTGGTAGCGCCAGCCACCGAGATCGTTTTGCGTATGGATGAGCAGCTGCGTTGCCCTGCCCAGAGCACCGCGGAGCTGTTCGCGGAGTTGCGGGTCGTTGACCATGCCGTGGGCTTCGGCGAGAAACAACGTGGCGAAACCGTGGCCGTACATCGGCCCGTGAACGGGATTGCGTGGGTTCGTGAAGTAGCCGCGCGTCGTGGGGCTTTCGTGAGAAAGAATGTTCTGCACGGCGCGTGTGACATTAGCCCCGTAGCGGCCGCGGCCCGGTTGATGACCACCCGCCATAAACGCCAAGCCAGCGAGGCTGGTGATGGCGACATTGCCGACGTTGTTGTTCGTGCCAAAAGATCCGTCGTTGTGCTGCTGACGTGCCAGATACGCGAGGCCGGCGTCGATCGCTTCTTGCGTCGCGGGAGTGATCATACCTTGCACTTGCTCATCTTGCAGCGGGGGCGGCACAGCAGCACCGCTCGCCACGACCGCAGCGCTGAACA
>JANWVS010000317.1 GCA_025056835.1 Gemmataceae bacterium
CAACTGCCGACGCTGATCTTCGGGCACGTCTTTCAAGTTCGGATCGTTGGCGGCGTAGATCGGCGAGCCCCCCAGGTCGTCGTCCCAATTAGGGCCGGATTCAATGTCGATAGGCTGGCCGGTCACCAGGGATAGGGGAATGGCGGTGGGCTGGTCGCTCCCTTCGGGGGCATTAAATAGGTGCTGGTAATCGTAGGTCCAAGGCTCATAGTAATCGTCCATGCTCGGCTGATGAGGATTGTGGAAGATGTTAAAGATCGTCTTGGTCTTACTGGTGGAGCGCAGCTCTAGCTTCTCTTGGAAAGTGACCCAGCCGCCATGGTATTTCTCCTGGTTCTCCCATTGGGTGGGATAACCGGTACCGGGCTTGGTCTCGACGTTGTTCCACCACATATACTCGGTGCCTTTGCGGTCGGTCCACACGTTCTTGCAAGCGATGCTGCACGTGTGACAGCCGATGCACTTGTCGAGGTGGAAGACCATGGCTATTTGCGAGCGGACGTTCATGGTGACTCCTGAACGGGCGTCTGTGGATTGCTCCTACCATTTCAACTGTGGCAGCTTCCGCACCAGCACGTGCGTATCGCGGTTGCACCCGGTGGGACCCCAGTAATTGAAGTGGTAGGTGAACTGGCCGTAACCGCCGGCCATCAGGTTGGGCTTGAGACGCACGCGCGTCAGGCTGTTGTGGCCGCCGGCGCGTTTATTGCCCCGCAAGGGAGACTTCGGCACGCCCAAAGTGCGTTCCGGCGAGTGATATTGCACGCAGATGCCGCGCGGGATGCGGGCGCTCACCGCGGCTCGTGTTACCACAACACCGTTGTCATTGTGGACCTCGACCCAGTCGTTATCAACAATCCCTATCTCGAGCGCATCTTTGTCATTGATCCACAACGGTTCACAGCCGCGCGACAGGGTTTGCATGCGCTCGGTGTCGCCATAGGTGGAGTGAATGTGCCATTTGCCGTGCGGGGTCAAGTAATTCAACAACATGGCCTGGGGCGCAGGGGTGCTTCCCCCTGTCCGCTCACCCTCGAGCGGACGCGGCGCCGTGGTGAAGAGCAAATCGTTGTACTGTGTCGGCAGGGGTTTCGGTTTATAGGTCGGCACGTGTTCCCCGAACTGGAGGTACAGTGGGTGGTCGAGGTAAAAATGCTGTCGGCCCGTCAACGTCCGCCACGGGACCAGGGCTTCGACGTTGTAAGTGAACGGCGCGTAGGCCCGGCCGTTTTCGATCAGGCCGGACCACATCGGGCTGTTGAGGAAACGCTGCGGCTTGCTTTGGAGTTCCTTATAGCTGACACGGACACTGCGATTGCGCTCGGCCAAATGTGTCAGGGGTAGACCCACCTTTTCTTCCATGTTCTTGTACGAACGATACGCCAATTCGCCGTTCGTCACCGTGGCGAAGCGCAGGATGACGTCGCAAACGTGTTCGTCTTCGCGCAGCGACGGGTAACGTTTCCCACCCCAGGCCACGGTAGGAAGCGACTGTAGGGCGCGTTCATACTCGTCAGCAACGGCGTAACTGGTGCCGTGCGCGCCGAGGCCGGTGGTCTTCACCAGCGGACCATAGCTCATGAACTGGTTGTACAGGTTGGCGTAATCGCGCGTCACCACCCGCAGAGCGGGCATCGTCTTACCTGGAATCGCCTCAATCTCGCCCTTGCTCCAATCCTTGACCGTGGACTGGGCAATCTCGGCCGGCGTGTCGTGCGCCAACGGGGCGGCCACAATGTCTTTGACCGGCTCCGGAAAGTGCTTCGCCGCCAATTCGGAGAACTTCTTGCTGAGCGCCAGAAAGATTTGCCAGTCGCTTTTCGACTCCCAACACGGCGGCACCGCCTTCGACAAGGGGTGAATGAAACTGTGCAGGTCCGTCGAGTTCAGATCAGCTTTCTCATACCAACTCGCGGCGGGCAGCACGAGGTCCGAATAGAGCGCCGACGTGTCCATGCGGAAATTCAGATCGACGATCAAGTCCATTTTTCCCAGCGGGGCCTTGTCATGCCAAACGACCTCTTTCACGGAGTCCCTAGCGATGTCCTCGGCGATGGCGTTGGTGTGCGTGCCCAGATAATGTTTGAGGAAGTACTCGTGCCCCTTGGCGCTGGCCATTAGGGCGTTGCCGCGCCAGATGAACCAGACGCGCGGCCAGTTCTCGGCAGCATCGGGATCTTCGACCGCAAAGCGCAGCTTCTTGGCTTTGAGCTGATTAACGACGTGGCGCACGATGTCCTGCTCGCTGGCGGCACCGGCTGCTTCGGCCTCTTTGACGACTTCCAGAGGGTTCCTGTTGAATTGCGGATAGAACGGCAGCCAGCCCGACTTCACCGCCCGCACCTGCACGTCCATGGTGTGGCCGTGGGCGAGGGAGGGACCGTCGCTGGCGTTCCGAATCGGAACCGTGTGGTAATCGGTGAACTCTTTCTCGTAACGCCACTGGTCGGTGTGGACGTAGTGCCAACTGGGCGTGTTTTGCAGGCGCACGGCCGGCATCCAATCGCGTGCGAAGGCGATGGACGACCACGATTCCATCGGTGCCAGCTTCTCCTGGCCGACGTAATGGGCGAGGCCGCCGCCGTTGACGCCCACGCAGCCGCACAACATGAGCGCATGGATGCCGGCCCGATACATCAGGTTGTTGTGATACCAGTGATTCACGCCGGCACCGATGATGATGAGGCACTTGCCCTTCGTCAGCTCGGCCGTGGTCGCCCACTCCCGGGCGAAACGGATGACCAAGGCCCGGTCCATACCCGTGTATTTCTCCGACCAGGCGGGCGTGTAGGGCGCGGATTCCTCGTTGAAGTCTGGGGGGTAGGCTCCGTCCAAGCCGCGCGGCACGCCGTACTGGGCCATCAGGATGTCGTACACCGTCGCAGCCAGCACGGTTCGACCGTCCGCCGTCTGAATGCGTTTTGCCGGCACGCCACGCTGAATGGTGCGTCCCTCGGCAAAATCATCGAGTTGGATCGGCACGACCACGTCATGATGTTCGAGAAACGTCAGCGTGGGGTCGATGTCGCTGCCATCGACGCCATCCTTGAGCAACAGGTTCCACTTGCCCTTGGCGGTTCCCCAGCGGTCGCCAACGCTTCCCATCGGCACCTTGGGACGCTGATCGTTCGCATCCCACATGAGGAATTTCCAGGCGCCGTTCTCGAGCGCTTTGTAGCTTTCAAGGCGGTCAGCCCGCAATAGTTGGCCGGGGCGGTAGACTCCGTCGACTTCGGCCAATTCGACCAAGAAAGGCGCATCCGTGTACTTTTTCGTGTAGTCGAGGAAGTACGGGACTTTCTTCTCGTGGTGGTATTCCTTGAGGATGACGTGATTGACGGCCATCCACCAGGCGCCGTCCTGACCGGCGTTCAAGCCGACCCACTCGTCGGCGTACTTGGATACCTGGCTGAAGTCAGGGGAGAAGACCCACATCTTCGAGCCGTTGTGGCGCGCCTCCGCAGCGAAATGGCAATCGGGCGTGCGGGTCATGTTCAGGTTCTCGCCCATGACGGCCAACAGCTTGGCGTTGTACCAGTCGGCCGACTCGTGGACGTCGGTCTGCTCGCCCCAGCATTCCGGCGACGCAGGGGGCAAGTCGCAGTACCAGTCGTAAAACGACAACGACACGCCCCCCATAAGCTGCAACATGCGGGCACCGCCGGCGTAGCTGATCATGGACATGGCCGGAATCGGCGAAAAGCCGGCGATGCGGTCCGGCCCCTTGGTCTTGATGGTGTGGATGGCGGCGGCGGCGATTATTTCCAGCACCGTGTCCCAGCCGATGCGTCGGAACCCTCCCTTGCCGCGGGCCTTTTGCCAACGCTGGCGTGCCTGCGGATCGTCGATCAGCGACCGCCAAGCCGCGACCGGATCTTCGTGGGCGGTTTTGGCTTTTTTCCAAAGGTCGAGCAGGCAGCCGCGGATGTAGGGATATTTCACGCGCAAGGGACTATACAGATA
>JANWVS010000318.1 GCA_025056835.1 Gemmataceae bacterium
CTCTTGGCCCGGCGGCTTGTCGAGCGCGGCGTGCGCTTCATCGAAGTGCTCTGCCCCCCCACCGGCGGCGATCGCTGGGACCAGCACGCCAATCTTCTTCAGGGCCACGCCAATAACGCCCGGGCTACCGACAAGCCCATGGCGGGACTGCTCACTGACCTGAAGGCTCGCGGGCTGCTCGATCAAACCCTCGTCATCTGGGGCGCTGAATTCGGCCGCACGCCATTTTCCCAAGGCAGCGATGGCCGCGATCACAACCCCTACGGCTTCAGCATGTGGCTTGCAGGCGGCGGTATCAAGGGCGGCATGGTCTACGGCGCCACCGATGAGTACGGTTACCGCGCCGTCGAAAACAAAGTCGAAATGCACGACCTGCACGCCACCATGCTCTACCTGCTCGGCCTCGATCACACTCGCTTGACCTTCCGTTTCGGCGGCCGCGATATGCGCCTGACCGACGTGCATGGTGAAGTCCTGTATGAGATCTGTGCGTAAGGCCGGTTGAGAAATCGCGCCCTGGCAACGCTTTTTCGCCGCTTTGCTGACGCCTCTCCGCCAGCCTCCCTCGCGGTTGCCTTGTGCGAGTGTTGCCTGCGATTGCCATCATCTGGGGGATGGCGCAAGTTGCGAGGCTGGGGTGCTTAAGCCAAAATGTCGGCGACGACTTGGCCGTGTACGTCGGTCAAGCGGAAATCGCGCCCTTGGAAGCGGTACGTCAAGCGTAGGTGATCGATGCCCAGCAGGTGCAACATGGTGGCGTGGAGGTCGTGAACGGTCACGACGTTTTCCACGGCGTTGTAGCCGAGTTCATCGGTGGCGCCGTAGGTGATGCCGGCTTTGACGCCGCCGCCGGCCAGCCACATCGAAAAACCTTTCATATGATGGTCGCGGCCGTCGCCTTGGGCCATCGGCGTGCGGCCGAACTCGCCGCCGAAAACGATCAGCGTCTCGTCCAACATGCCCTTTTCCTTGAGGTCTTTGATGAGGGCGGCTGCGGCTTGGTCGACCTCGCCGGCGCTACCCGCCATGTGGCCGCGGATCGAACCGTGATGGTCCCAGTCGCGATGGTATAGTTGAATGAAGCGGACGCCGCGCTCCGCCAGCCGTCGGGCCATGAGGCAGTTGGCGGCGAAGGTTCCGTCGGCCCCGCGTGTGCCGTACATGTCGAGGATGCGTTGCGGTTCGCGGCTGAAGTCGCGCAAGGCCGGCACCGACGTTTGCATGCGAAAAGCCATCTCGTATTGCGCGATCCGCGTGGCGATTTCCGGATCTTCGACGACGTCGCCCTGGAGACGATTGAGATTCTGCACGGCTTCGACCACATCGCGTTGTCGTTCGTGATCGATACCCGGCGGGTTCGATAAGTACAACACCGGCTCGCCGGTGCCGCGCAGATGAATCCCTTGAAAGCGGCTTGGCAGGAATCCGCTGCTCCATTGCCGCTGGGCGATCGGCTGCGATTGCCCGAAACGGCCCGTGGAAGTCAGCACGACAAAGCCAGGCAGGTCGTCCGCCTCGCACCCCAGACCGTAGTAGAGCCACGAACCCATGGCCGGCCGGCCGGAAATCGTCGTGCCCGTGTTCATGAAGGTGTGGGCAGGATCGTGGTTGATCGCCTCGGTCTTCAGTGACCGGATGATGCACAATTCGTCGGCGACCGAGCCGAGGTGGGGAAAGATGGTGGTGATCTCTTGCCCGGAGCGTCCCCATTTGCGGAAGGGATGTTGCGGCGCCAGGCAGCGGAGCTGCGCCCCTTGGAGCTGGGCAATGGGTTGGCCGCGGGTGTACGACTCCGGCATCGGCTGGCCGTGAAGCTGCGCCAGCCGCGGCTTGTAGTCGAAGCTTTCCAAGTGCGACGGTCCGCCGGCCATGTAGAGCCAGATGACCCTTTTGGCCTTTGGCGGAACGTGCGGTTGACGAAGGATGCCGCGCCATTGATCGGTCTGCGGCCTAAGCTGGCCGGCGACGGCGCGGTGATGGAGGAGGGTGGCCAAAGCTGCTAGTCCCATGCCGCCGGCAGTCTCGCGAAGAAAAGCGCGACGGTAAAGGTTCGGGGTCATCGGCGATACTCCTTGGGCGGATGCTGTCTCAGTTTCTGGTAATCGTCTCGTGAAGGTTGAGGATGGCGCGCGTCACCGATGTCCAGGCCGCCAGTTCCGCGCGAGGTACATCGGCGGCGGCGGGGCGCTCGCCGATTTGGAGCAGGACCTCGGCTTGCTTTGGGTTGGCCTGGTAGTGTTGCAAGTGTTGTTGTGCCAAGTCGCTCAGGATCTTACGTTCCTGTACGGTGGCGGGGCGCTGGAGGGCCAGGCGGAAGGCGTAATCGATGCGGGCCGCAGGGTCGTTGCTGCTGGACTTCAGCACCCGCTCGGCGAAGACCCGCGCGGCTTCAACGTAGGTCGGGTCGTTGAGAAGCACGAGGGCCTGCTGCGGCGTATTCGACCGGGGGCGTTCGACGGTGCATTCTTCGCGCGAAGGAGCATCGAACGCGAGCAGACTGGGGTGCAAGAAGGTGCGTTGCCAGTACGTGTACAGGCCGCGGCGGTATTGGTTTTCGTTTTTGTCATGGATCCATTCACGAACGGGGAAGTTGAGGTACCGCCAGTAACCGGCCGGTTGATACGGTTTGACGCTGTCGCCGCCGACGCGGGGCACCAACAGGCCGCTGATCGCCAAGGCATTGTCGCGCACGAACTCGGCGTCGAGCCGGAAACGGCCTTGGCGGGCGAGCAGATGGTTGTAAGGATCACGCTGCCGCAACTCCGGCGAAACGATGGAAGACTGTTGGTACGTGTTGGACGTCACGATCAGTTTGACGAGCCGCTTAACGTCCCACCGCGTCGCAGGGACAGCAGTGGTTGCGTCGGTCCCAGGCGACATGAACTCCAGCGCCAACCAATCCAGCAGTTCCGGGTGTGTGGGCCAGCTCCCTTGGGCACCGAAATCGTCGGCCGTTTTCACGATTCCCTGGCCAAAAAACAACAGCCACAACCGGTTCACGAAAACGCGGCTGGTCAAGGGGTTGTCCGGCGAGGTAATCCAGGCGGCGAAGTCGAGTCGATCGGGACGTTTCTTCGTCGTCTTCAGGGGATGAAGGGCGGCCGGAGTTTCCGGCTGGACGATTTCGCCGCTGTCGTCGAGCCAATTGCCGCGGGGTAGAACGCGGATCGTTCGGGGGGGGCCGCTCATGCTCACAAGCGTCGTGCGAATCGTCTTGGCGAATTCGGCCCTTTGCTGCTGGGCCGCCGCGAGCTTGAGCTGCTGCTCTTTCAGGCCATGCGTGATACTGCGATAGTAGGTCGCGAGTTGTTCTTTTTGTTTGGCGTTGCGCTGGCCGGCATCGACGCGCAAGATTGCCTCGATCTCCTTGGGCAGTCCGCTGGCGCCCTTGGCCAGCGCGTCGTTCTCCCATCGCGCCTGGGCTTGAGCGACTTCGGGTGCAGTCAACGACTTGTGCAAGGCCGCAATTTGCTCATCGAATTGCTTCAGCTTGGCGGCCTGCTCGGGTGTGGCAATCGGCGTCTGCTCCTGCCGTCCCACGGGCCGCTCCTGGATGTCCGCAAAAAAGGCACCGAACCTGTAAAACTCTTTGGTAGTAAACGGATCGTATTTGTGATCATGGCACTCGGTACAACCAAGCGTCAGTCCGAGCCAGACAACGGACACGTTACGCACTCGGTCGGCGAAATACTTCGCCTGGTACTCCTTGGCCTGGGCGCCGCCTTCCTCGGTCGTCTGCAAGAGTCGATTGTAGCCCGAGGCGATTCGTTGTTCATTGGTCGCATTGGGAAGCAAATCGCCGGCGAGCTGATAGGTCGTGAACTGATCGAACGGCAGGTTGCGATTGAAGGCGTCGATCACCCAATCGCGGTAAAGAGAAACGTCGCGGTGGTTGTCGCTGTGGTAGCCGCCCGTGTCGGCGTAGCGGACGAGGTCGAGCCAGTAAACGGCCATTC
>JANWVS010000319.1 GCA_025056835.1 Gemmataceae bacterium
AAGCGCTGCGCGCCGATGCCGATAAGAAAATCGCCGACGCCAAGACCGAAGCCGAGAAAAAGAAGATCGAAGCGAAATACGAAGCCGACAAGAAAAAGTTGGAAGAAGCGATCGAGACGAGCAAGGGGATCGATGCCAAGAAACAGCATCTTCACGAGGCGGTACGGGCCCTCACCAAGGCGCTCAATCTCGCGACCAGTTCGACACTTTTGCAGAAAATCGACGAAGCCCGCACGTTGTTGATTCAGGCCCACTACAACAGCGGCGACCTGGAACGCGCGGCTATCGCGGCCGAGGCGCTGGGCCGGACCCGTCCACCGACCAAGGGGGCTTCGTATGGCATCGGCGTGGCCTTTCGGGCGTATGACGAGATCGCCGCCCGCGATGATAACCCCAGCCTCCGGGAGCGCGTGCGCGACCTGGCGGAATACGTGCTCAGCCCCGAAGGGCAAAAAGCTTGGGCCAACGACGTCATCACTTCCATCGCCCATCATCGCTTGGCCATGTACTACCGGGACAAGAAAGATATTCCGACGTCGCTGGCTCACTTCGAAAAAATTGCCGACGACTGCGGCTTCAGCATCTACGCCCTGGGGCAAATGATCTTTACGGCCATCGGCGCCGCCAAGGATACCGACGCCAAATGGACCGAGAGCGAGAGAAAGGAGTTTCGCCGCAAAGCGCGGGCCGCGATTCAGCGCTTGCCCAACACGCTGCCGCCGGAGGCCGATGCGTCGACGGCGGTGATGTATTTCCATGCCCGAATGGAGGAGGCGAAGTTCCTCTATGCGGACGCCGCGGTCGACATGAAGGCGGGCACGCTGGCTTTCGCCGCGGCGAAATACCGCGACATGGAAAATTGGGTGAATAAGCACTACGAGATGTTCAAGAAGCTCCCGCCCAAATTCATCTCGGAAAAAAATGCCAATGAGCTGACCACGCTCATGACGGTGCTCGACAAATACGCCAAACTGGGGCTGGCCGACGTCGACTACCGATTGGGCAACTATGACAAGGTGCTGTCGTTCGGCTTAGTGGGTCCGGTGCTGGCCGAACTCCGCGAGCAAGCCAAGAAAGAAGGCAAAATCACCGTCAAGGACCATGCGGTGACCACCGAGGTCGTCACCTTGGCCTTGCGGACCTACGTGCAAAAACGCGATCTCGACAATGCCAAGCTCTTCTTCGACATCTTGCAACGCTTGACGCCCGAATCCGGCGTGGAGGAAGTCGATACGCTGGTGGTGATGTTTGGGATCTTCAAGGACGTGCAAGATCATCTCGAGGCCCTTCAGAAGAAAGGCGATCAGGCCAAGTACCAGGAAACCCTGGAGAACTACTCGAAGTTCTATGGCAGTTTTCTCGATTCGGTGGTTGACCAGTTAAGCAAGAAACCGCGGGCCGAACCGCGCGAATACGTTTTCTTGGCCAACGCCTACATGGCCCTCAAACAGCCCAAGAAGGCCGCCGAGACATTTGAGAAGGCCGCTGTGCCCAAGGTGATTTCCGACTTGGACGAGGAAATGCGCCAGAAAAAAGTCGTGCCCTCCGAGCAGGAAATCGCCAAGCGCAAGGAACAGTGGATCGACGACGCGCTGCGCAAGCACAAAGATTTCAAAGCCAACACCGACAACCCCGACGACAAGGCCCGCAACGACGCGCTGCGCGCGGCCATCGCCGAGGAGCAAGCCAGCCAACGGCGGGAATACTGGTACCTGCAAATCCAATACGCCAAGGCCCTCAAGGAAAACAAGGAGTTCAACAAGGCCTATCGCGTGCTCGATCGCTTGGTGCGGCATCCCCTAGGTGAGTACCACATCGTTGCCGAAACCGTCAAAAACGAGATCCTCGAAGACGACGGCAAGTACGGGGCGGCCATCAAAGGCTGGCAGGAGTTGTTGCAACGGCTCAACAACGCGGCACGGAACGATAAAACAGGCCAGCTCAAGAAAATCTACTTCGACACGTACTTCAACCACGTCCGCAGTTGGTACAAATACAGTCAAGCTCCGACGATTAAAGACGACAAGCGTGAACTCGCCCTCAATACCGCAGCCCGGTATATCGTCTTGCTGGAAAACGCGAAAAACCCCGAAGGCTGGCAGATGGTTCGCGAGCGGTTCATGGAACTGCTCGACGCGGAACCGGTGCTGAAAAAAGCTTACGAAAAGCAAAAAGAAGCCGCCAAGTCCGCCGCTAAGTAAGAGAGATACAGTTGCCAAACCAATTCTCGGAACCTTCCATGAAACGATTGCTCGCTTTTGCAACGGCTGCTTGGGTGTATCTGGCCGCCGCGGCCCTCGTCAACGCCGAAGACGATATTTTCCTGCGCGGCAAGGAAAAACCAGTCAAGGGAGTGATTGCCAGCGAATCGGCCAAGGGAATCACGCTCAAAATCGGCGGCAGCTACCCGGCCGAAGCCATCGAAGACATTCAGTATGAAGTGACTCCCACCACGGTGCGCCTGGCGGTGTATAAGCCGGCCTTCGCGGCTGAGCAAAATGCCTTGAAGGCGACTGATCCGAAGAAGCAGCGGGAGTTTTTCGAGGACGCGCTCAAGAAGTATCAAGAGGCAGCCGGTAAGGTAAACGAACCTTTTGCCAAGCGGCACTGCGAATACAAAGTGGCGGCGCTGACGGCGCGGCTCGCCGTCGAGGAAGGCAAGTCGCTGGCGGGGGCCATCGACCTGCTGAAGAAATTCAAGGCCAAATATCCCGATAGCTGGCAACTGGGGGGGTGCTTGCAGCTTCTGGGACGAATCCAACTTGACGACGGCGACTTCACCGGCGCCGCAGAGACTTTTTCTGAACTCGCCAGGGCCAACGTTCCTGACGACGTCAAACAGGAAGCTCAATTGTTGATCGTCCAAGTGAGCATTCGCAAGCGCGATTCGGCTGCCGCGAAAAAGGCCCTCGATGAATTCCTCAAATCCGCGCCGCCGGGGAGCAAGCACTTCAATAAAGGGCGAGTCCTTCAGGCCGAACTAGCGATGGCAGAAAAGAATTACGACGCCGCCTTGGCGCAATTACGGCAGGTGATCAAGGAGACGACCGACAAATCGCTCAAGGCGCTGGCTTACAACGCGGCGGGAGTATGTCTGTATGAGAAAGAAGACTATAAGGCCGCCCGGTGGGAATTCCTGTGGGTCGACGTCGAATACAACCAGGATAAAAACGAGCACGCCAAGGCGCTGTATTACCTCTGGAAGACGTTTCTCAACATCAACGAGACTGAAAAAGCTCAAGAATGTTTGCAGCAACTCTTGACGGAAAGGGCCTTTCAGGGAACTGAATGGCGAGCCAAAGCCCAGAAAGAACAAAAAACGTCGTAGCCTCACGGGGCATCCAGCAGGCGCCGAAGCAACACTTCGTTGATTCGCCCGCGGAAGCGAACAACGCCGTTGACCAGCACCACGGGTACGCAAGCTCCGAAACGCTCGACGAGGTTGGGATCGGCGTCGACGTCGCGGACGGTCAAGGCAAAGCCGTAGCGGCGCTGTGCGTCGTCGAGGATCCGGTGGGCCGTCTCGCACAGATGGCAGCCGGACCGCGTCAGCAGCTCGAATGCTAAGTCGGGCCGCTTGCGGCGGCGCCCCCACGACCAGCCCATCATCCTGTCATCATACGGGCATTTCGCTATTGTAAACACCAGTGCAGAACGGAGTGAGGTTACGGCATGCCAACCCCGCGCGAATCCGGTCCAGAAAAGCGAACGCGCCGTCGTCCTGAACCGATGCCTGGAGGTTGGTTATGGGTGATCTTCCTCTTGCTCTCCGGCGGTTTCCTTTGGCTGCTTCTGGGAACCACGTCCGCGGGCCATATCAACTACTTCGACTTCGTGAAGCTCGCCAAGGAGAAAAAATTCAGCCTCGTGCGCATTCGCGGCGGTACGCACGCCCTCGGTGAGCTGAAAGAAGGCGAAAAAGAAAAGCTCCCCGAGTCGATCAAAAAACA
>JANWVS010000031.1 GCA_025056835.1 Gemmataceae bacterium
GCGCGCGCTCTAATCGGCTTGGCTGCTCGGCGAGCATGCTCTTGCTCACGTCGAGGACGATGACGACATCCCGGCCAGTCCGTGTCTCCACCCCCTCCCCCCGGCCCCAACGCGGCTGAGCCAGCGCGACAACCAGGCTGCCCAGTCCCAGCAACGTCAGCAGCGCCGCGCGGCCGCGTCCTGCTTGTCGCGCCTGCAACGCGGCACGGAGGCCTGTCGCTCCTCCCAAGTGCCGCAGCGTGCGCCGGCGGCGACTGCCGCCCCAGAGGAGGAAACCCAAGGCAACCGGCACGACGGCAAGAAGCCACAACGCGGCCGGATGGGTAAAATGGTGCGCCGCGATCATGGCACGGCCCTCCACCAGGTCGCCTCCGAAACGATGATAACCAACCAGCAGGCCAAGGCGATCATGACGAACCAGTGGTAAGTTTCATGATAACGCCGATACGAGAAACTGCGAATCTCGTCACGTTCCAACCGATCAATGGTTTGCAGTGCGTCGGCGAGGGCCGCCGCGTCGGTGGCGTGGAAGTATCGACCGTGGGTCAGCCGGGCCAGACCTTGCAGCGTCGCTCTGGCTTTTGCCGTGTCGGGGGAGTCGTCGTCCGGCGCCGCGTCGATAGCATAGACGGGCACGGTAAGGTTTGCGGCGAGCTGGCCGGCTTGTAGTGGCCGCAGTGCCGGCGGCGGCACGTTGCTTTCTCCGTCGGTCAAAAGGATGATGACTCGGCGGCGCGTGGGTGCCTTGGCCAGACTCGCCAGTGCCCAGGCCAGAGCATCTCCCGGATTCGTGGTCGCTTCCGTGACCACCGTACGCGGCGATTCCGCGTCAAGAATCGCCAATAATGCTCGATGATCGAGCGTCAAGGGGCAGGCGGTTTCCGGTCGCGTGGCAAAGCACACTAATCCGAGCAGGTCATGGGGACGTCCGGGGAATGTGATTCCATTGGGCGCCGTTCCCCCGGCCACGAGCAGGCGGAAGACGTGCCGCACCCCATCGAACCTGGTCACAAGTTGTTCGCCGAAGTGAAAATCTTGCGCAGTCATGCTGTGGCTGGCATCAACGACAAACATGATGCTGATGCCCTCAGTTGGCAGACGACTGCCTTCGTCGGGCCAGCGCGGCTCCGACAGCGCGACCACGCCCGCCGCCAACCCTAGCAAGCGCAGCGCCATTCCCCAGCGCGCCATGGCCAAGGCCCGTCGCCCACGACGCTCAAGGCCCCTGGCCAGCGAGGGAACCACCACCGCGGGTTGCTGTCGGCGCCGCCAGAGCCAGCCCAGAAATGGCACGACAGCCAAGAGTACCAAGGCCCATGGTTGCGCGAAATAAGCCGCCATGCCGCTGGTTTAGCAACTTCCGGACCAACTTTCCGCTCTTGACGGCGGCTACGAACCTCGCTATCGTCCGACCGATTCCGAACTTCAGATGAACTTCTATTCACTTGGGGACGCCGTGTTCAGACGGGGGCGGCGCCTGCTACCGATCTTACTTTGCGTGGCACCGGTCGGATGCTTCACCACGCCCGGGCCTCGCGAAACCTCCAGGCCTTGGGGAATGCGTCAGGCCTTACCCGGCGACGCGGTGATCATCGATGTGGCCCTGATTGAACGGGAATTGGGCGACCCCTTTCTGAATGAGGAGCTTTGGAACAGTACCGATGAAATGGTCGTGGATCTGGCCACCAAGGCCGTTTTGGAAGCCAACGGACTGCGCGTCGGCCAGGTGGTGGGAATGACGCCCGCGCAATTGCAACGGCTGTTAAGCTCAGAGCGGTGGTGTATCAATCCACAGCGTTTCATCCATGCCGCCGGCAAGACCACGACGCATTACCTCGGTCCGGTGCTCCCCCATTGCGATTATGACCTTCGCGTGGGCGGTACAGTCCAGGAAGTGCGCGTCGATCGAGCACGTTTTTGCTTCGAAGTGCTGGCGACTCTGACCGACAACGGCAAGACGAAACTGACTTTCACTCCCAAGGTCGAAACCGCCGAACAGGTTTTGCCGTATCAACCCTCTGCCGACTTGTCGCGCTGGCAGATTAAGATCGAGCGGCCCGGCACGGCGTATCCCGAGTTGCGGTGGGAAGCAAAACTGGCGCCGAATGAATACCTCGTGGTGGGTGCACTCCTCGACAAACCCGGCACTTTCGGACATTGTGCCCTTGTTGAAGAAGACGGCTCTCGACCCGCGCAACGGCTATATGTTGTCCGCACGAGCCGCTCACTCACAGATGAATTGCCGGCGCTCGCCGACCGGCCCCTTTGGAGCCAATCGCCGCCGCTGGCAGCCCAAGCGGGCCTGAGCGGCATCATCCGCGCCAGCCGTCCCTGAGACCGCCACCTATAACACTTCCTCATGCACCATCGCTGTCTGGAAATCCGCGCGACGAAGTCGAAGGGCCGCGGCGTCTTTGCTACCGCTCCGATCGCCCGCGGCGAAGTGCTGGCGCACATGCAAGGATGGTTGGCGACAACGGCTCAACTCGACGAAAACTGGTTCGCTCTTCAGGTCGGCCCTGATTTGTGGCTTTGCTCCGACGGCACCAGCCTGGACGATTGCATCAATCACTCGTGCGATCCCAATGCCGGCTTTCGCGACGGTCAACCGATTCTCGTCGCCTTGCGCGACATCGACGCCGATGAGGAAATTGGCTGGGACTACTCCACGGCGATGGCCGAACCGAACTGGTCCTTGGTCTGCCGCTGTTCCGCCCCGACTTGCCGGCGGATTATTCGTCCGTGGCCGGACCTGACTCCCCAGTTGCAGGAACGCCTCCGGCCGCATGCCCTGGCCTATTTGCGCAACGATCGGGTGAAGCCGGCCGGGCGATAACGAAACCGACCGCGACCACGGCATTCAAGACGGCAAGGGTACGGCCAATCTTTCAGCCAGCGACCTGAGTTGGCTCCAAGTCCCATCATCCAGGGGAATTCCCGAGGCGAGCCGCTGCGTCTTGGTCCGTCGCTCCGGATCGCCCGGCAGCAGAATCTCGGCGACCCCCGCGGCCTTGGGGCAAGTGCGGACCGCTTGGGCCAAGCGCGTCGACTCGCTGATGAAATGGCTGTGGCCAGCGAACTGCCCAATATCCATCACCAAGAAAAAGACGGCGTTCGCCGACAGGTTGGGATGGCTGGGATGGCTGCACGGCGCACCGGACAAGCCGCCAGCAAACATGTCCAGCAACAGTCCGATGCCGAAGCCTTTGTAAGCCTGTTCCCCGCCCAAGGGGAGGATGCTGCCGCGCGGCTCCTTGTATAGCACGCCTGGATCAGTCGTCGGTTGACCGTCGGCATCGAGCAGCCAACCAGGCGGAACGGCCTGACCCTTGTTAAACGCAACGCGGACCTTTCCCTCGGCCACAACGCTGGTGCCGATGTCGAGCACGATCGGAACGTCGGCCGTCGGCGCCGCCAGACAGAGCGGATTGGTGCCGATGCGAGCCTGAATTCCCCCGGGCGGGGCGACGCCGCGACCGAATCCGTGATTGTTGACCGTGGCCATAAACGCCATGCCTTGTGCGGCAGCGGCTTCGGCATATTCGCCCAGGCGGCCGATATGGCCGCAGTGCTTGAGCGTACCGGCGGCCAGCCCAAGGGCTTGGGCGCGGGGGACCAGTCGTTCGAGCAAACGATGAGCCTGCACCTGCCCCAGCCCCCAGCCGCCGTCGACCACGAGTACGGCCGCGGTTTCTCGAATCACGGTAAAAGGGGCGCCAGGCTTCAAACGTCCATCCTTGATCGCCTCGACGTATTGAGTGATGCGAAGGACGCCGTGCGAATCGTGCCCGCACAAATTGGCATCGACGAGACTTTGCGCGACGCGCTGCGCTTCTGGCTCGCCGACGCCGGCGGCCTGGAACAGCGCCGCGGCAAAACGAGTCAAAGGCTCGGCATGGAAAAGCGGCACTCGGCAAATCCCTCCGCGACTATGACGCCCGCACGACGACGATCGTCGCGTTGTCCGTCGCACCGCGGAGGTTGACGAGGTTCAACAACCGCCGCGCTGCTTCTTCGGCCGAATAAGCCGCTTCACGCGTCAGCATCGTCTCGATTTCCTTGTTGCTGACGTGGTTCGTCAGACCGTCCGAGCATACCAGGATCCAATCGCCACGGGCCAGCTTGGCGCTGTACAAGCCTGGAATAACGTCCGGCTGCCCGCCGATCGCTTGCTGAAGCTCATTCTTGCGAGGATGGGTCTCGGCTTCGGCGGGAGTCAACTGGCCAAGCTCCACGAGTCGGTTGACGAGTGTTTGGTCGCGCGTCAGTTGTTGCAAGCGGCCGCGGTGCAGATGATACGTCCGACTGTCGCCGACGTGTCCGACCACGACATTGCGGCTGTCGATGTAAATTGCCTCGGCCGTGCAGCCCATCCCCCGCTTGCCGCGGCCCGGGGTGCGTCCTGCCGTGTAGACTTCTTTGTTGGCGTGCCGCAAACACGCTTCCAGTACTTTTTTGGTCGCTTCGACGTCCACCGGTTCGGGCGGCGGTTCCTTGCCGCT
This sequence comes from Gemmataceae bacterium, assembly GCA_025056835.1. Lineage (GTDB taxonomy): Bacteria > Planctomycetota > Planctomycetia > Gemmatales > Gemmataceae > JANWVS01. Next base: position 4,503 of record JANWVS010000031.1, read on the forward strand.
GAGGGCCGCAAACATCGGTTGCTGCAAGAGGAACTTGCGCATCTCCGAGATGGCCAGTGCTGCCGCCACTTCGCCGGCTTCGTATCCCCCCATGCCGTCGCACAACAGGATGAGAGCATATTCGTGCAGGTCGTCTTGGCGCGTCTCGACAGCGTGCAAAAATGCCAAGGCATCTTCATTGCCGGTGCGAACCATGCCGGTCGTCGTCCAGGCGGCCATATCAAACCGAACCTTGTCGAACGTCCTGCGGCAGAGCTTGATGGTGTCGATCAGTTCTGTGAATCCCGTGGGATCTTTCTTGGCAGCTTCGTCGGTCGGAAAACGTGTAAACAGATCCCGGCAGAACGTTTTGTTGATCAGACGCAAAAAAAGCGGATGCACGTCGGGAAATTTCTCGGTGATTTGGTTCGGCGTGAACTGGCGCTCGAAGTCCTTTTCCTCCAACGGATGATGGAGGTATTCCAAAGCGTACAGCATCGCGCCGACGCTATAGAGATCCGAACGGGCGTCGGCCGATTGCGGATCGAGAATCAACTCAGGAGCCGTGTAGAGCGTCGCGCGGATGGGTGGATTGGCAGGTAACGGCAAGGGCAAAAGATCGGAGAGATCCGTCAGCACGGCGCGACCATTGGCGTCGACCGTTACGAGGTCGGGACGCACCCCCTCCAGGACCGCGCCGGCGCCGTGCAATGCTTGCAAACCTTCGCAAACTTGTTGCAGCCAGCCGTAGCGTTGATCGGCGCTGGCTTCGGGATCGTCCCAAGCGTCCCACAACGATCGGCCCTCCGGACGACTGACGACTAAATACTCGGTGTCATTTTCGACGAAATAATCGACAACACTCGGTAAGGCTGCGGAGCCGGCCTTCGTCAAAACCTGCTTCTCCCAAGCCACGCCTGGCCATGTCGCCGACTCCGACGCCGCAATCGGGGCGGCAGCGGGAGCTGCTGCCGGAAGATTGTCGAACTCTGGCATGAACTCCTCTTCGGCGTCGGCGCTCTCGGCAACCTCGGGCAACGCTTCCGCCACTGGTAACAAGGCTTGAGCTACGATGGTGACGGGGCGCGGCGTGCCGTCGCCGTGGTCAAAGCCGGTAAATCGGCTGACCCCCAGGCGTTCGCTGATAAGCGAGACGATCTCATAGCGGCCCAGCAGTCTGCCGGGCGGGTTCGTGAATGCGACCGCGGGTAGCCCGCCGCTTGGAGCCCCGCTCGGCCCCGCCGCCGCCATCGGTCCGGCATGCGGTGCGGCAAACAGCCATCCGCAATCATCGCAAAACCTTGCTCCCGCTTTGGCAGTCGCGCCACAAGCGGGGCAGGTCAACGACGGTGCCGCCGGCTCGGCGGGAAGCAACGTCACCGGTGGCGTAGGAACCGGCGAAGTCACGGCACTTGCCAGGGGCAAAGCGCTCGGCAAAGCCTCGGCCGCAGCCGCGGGAGTGGCCGCCGCTGCCGCTTGAACCTCGGCAGATTGGGCCGCCGCCGGCACCTGATCGAATTCGAGGGGGATATCGCTTCCGTCGGCGTCGGTCTCCGGCGTCCCTTGCTCGTCCGCGGCGGCGTGGTTGTCGACACCGAACAATCGAGCCCACAGGCCACCACTTTTTGGATTACGCGGATCGGTCATGGTGTTGTCCGTGATCGGTGTCGTCGGGTGACGACGTTCAGCGGAGTCGGTTGCCGCAATGGATGCAAAACCGGCTGCCCATGCGATTGAATTTGCCGCAACTGGCACACGGTGCCGACGACTCCGTGAGCGGCTCCGCGCATTGGACGCAATACGGTGTTCGCACCTTGTTCATCGTGCGGCATTTGGGACAAGGCAGCTCGGTGGTCACGCATTGGCGTTCCAAATCAGCCTTGATCTCCTTGGCAGAAAAATAACGATCATTCACGTCTTCTGCAAGGTTGATACGAATGAGTTCGAAGAACCAGCGATACTGAGCCGGAAGCGGCGACTTTGGGTCAGCCAATTGCGCTTCCAACTCCTTGGCGGTGTAAAATCCTTCCGGAGCTTTGCCCGTCGCCAAGTGATACAGAGTAGCGGCAAGGGCGAACAGGTCGCTTCGCGCCTCAGGTTTGCCGACGATCTGCTCGGGCGGCGCGTAACCTTCCGTGAATACCCGGGTCTTGCCGGCCATACGCTCCTTTACTGTGCGGCCGAGGTCCCGGGCCGTGCCGAAGTCGATCATCTTGATCGATTTCTGATCCTCCAGCAGCATGATATTATCCGGCTTCAGATCGCGGTGGATGATCGGCGGCGTTTGGCTGTGCATCGTGTGCAGGACGTCGCAGATGCTTTTGCCCCATTCAATGACGTTTGCGATCGGAAACGGTTTGTTGCCGTTGGCTTCCATGATCTCGAGCAAGTCCTTGCCCTGGATAAATTCCATAACGAGATGCGCGATCTGTCCTTTCTGGATAAAATCATAAACCTTTGGAACGATCGGCATGCCATCCAGAGAGCGCAGGATCTCGGCCTCGCGGCGAAAAAAATTGAGGCGGATGGCGAATTCCTGGGGATCGTTACCAATCATGTCTTTGATAGCCACGGGGCGATTGCCGGCCTTGGTGTCGGTCGCGGCGTACACCGCGCCGAAGCCCCCCATCTTCAGCAATCGGTCGAGCCGATAACGGCCTTCGAGTAACGTGCCGCCGGCAATCGGCAGGGGTTGCCCGCAGCGCTGGCAATTGCGCTCTCCCGGCGGATTCGCGACCCCACAAGCGGGATTGGCGCACAGGTTGGGCGGCCCCTCCGCTTCGGCCGGTCCGGTGTCGGCCTGAAGCATGAAGCCGCAGTCCATGCAGGCAATGGCCCCTTCGAGCAACGGCGTGCCGCAAGCGGGACACTTCGTCGGCGTCGCCGGCGGGGACGTAGCCGGAACGCGCGATCCATCACCATCGGCGGGTCGGGACGCGACGGCAGCTGCGGCCGACACCGAAGACGACGACCCACCGGCAGAGGACGACGACGCCCTCGGCGGCGCCGCCGCAGGCACCATGAACGGCTGTTTGCACGAGGGACAGGCCAGGCGCTTGCCAGCGACGTTGTCCGGCACTTGCATCGATTTCTGGCAATGCGGACAGCGAAGTACCTGCGGCATCAGACCCCTCCACCATCTCACCCGTGCGGAGTTTCGCGAAGGCTTTCAAGCATCCGGCCGTCGTTTTTGTTTTTCGTAGAATCGCAACACGCTTTTACCCAGGCGGATCACGTCGCCTGACTGCAACGTTGTTCGGCCGTTCACTCGCTTGTCGTTGACAAACGACCCCCCCGCTGTTTGATTATCTTCCAGCACATAGCGTCCGTCGATCAAGAGGATTTGGGCATGTTGCTTTTCGACGCCTTGGTCGCCGAACAAGCCGATGTCATTTCCCTCCGCCCGACCGATCGTCGTTTTCTCCTTGGCCAAAATCATCTCCCGGCCAGCGCGAAAGCCTTGTTCGACGCGAATCCAAGCCTCTTTGAGGATGACCTGGGCCAGGCCGACCAGTAATCCGATGCAGCCGCCCAAGGCGACAAAACCGACAGCCGTCGGCGAACGCAACAGCGAAGTGTTTTTGTCGCTAAACAGAGCGGCCAGCCCAGCACGACAAGCGAGCACCAAGCCAGCGCCGCATATGCCCCCCACCGTCCCGCCCAGAACGCATTTGAACAATTTCGACCGCGCGCCTTTTTGATCCTTGCCGCGTGCCAATCCTGCTAAAAAATCAAAGCAGCCCACCGACACACCGCACAGTAGCCCGACAATGGTCCAGGCTACGATAAAGACGTCGTCCCGCTGAAAGACGGCCACGAGCCAATGGCCGAACATACCGCTTATTAGTCCACCGATCGCCCCCAACGTCACGGCCACCAGCAAACGCAACAGGATCAGCCCCAGTCGATTCCAGGGGACCACCCACAAGGCATCCACCAAGCCAAGCCCTAGCGCCACCGACAAGCCCAGGAACATGCCGATGAAGCCATTGCGCGCCAGCGATCCTGGCGATCCCGGTGCCAACAACATGCCCAAGAGCCAGCCGAAGAACGCCGCCCAGGCACCGATTAAGGCGCAATAATAAACGAAGAGCCGAAACGACATGTCCGGCGAGTCCCTAGCCCCGAAAGCGTCATGTTATGGGAATCTCTTGCCTTCCGCCAGGGCTTTCGACGGGCCGTCAGATAGCTCACGAAGAGCCGGCGCCAACGTCGGTCCCGCCACGGCCAGCTGAGCCGCACTCGCAACATTTGTGAGAAAGGTTCGCGCCGCGGCAGCCAGTTCCTCGGCAAGGTCGGGCGACGTACCAGGCGGCGCAAATTTGAGTCGATCGCAACGCTCCAAGAGGTCCGCCAAGGCAGCTCTCCCCTGTGCCGGGTCGAGGCACTGGTCCAGTGCGGCAAGCAATTCCACGGTCGTTCGCCGCCGGGCCGGCACACGGTACTTATCTTCGACGTAGCGGCGCAGCAAGGCCGCCAACAACGTGGCGAACTGGGCGTGCCGTCCTCGCGACAACAGCCGCCGTGCTTCGAGGCGAGCCAGGCGGGCAAGGGCCTTCACCTCGCACGACGGAACCTCGGTATGTTGGATTTTGCGCCGCCGCCACAGCCAAAACATCGCACCAACGACCCCAACGACGCCACCGGCAACCACCAGACTCACGAGGCTGCCGCGGTGCTCGGCCGGCGATGGGGCCGCCAACGTCTCGATGGCCGTGATGTCCCGGGCCATGGCGGCATTCGGTTGGTCGAGCGTGCTGGTCACCCGAATGGGGATCGGTTGCCACCGGATCGATCGCCAGGTGCCGCCGTCGCTCCGGACCTTGATCGGCTCCAGTATCAGCAAGGCCTCGCCCGGCGCCATCGGTTCGACTAACAGGGTGATCGACCACTGCCGCTGGGACGAGCGCGCCGGGCCGGCCGGCCGTACCAGCCAGGGACTGTTGGTCCAGCGCTCCGGCGGCAACACCTCCAGCACATCGTTCGCGGTCGCTTCCAGAGTGAGGGTGATTACGTCAGCAAAAGCGATGGCCAGTCGTCCGGCAGCGTCAGGCACGGTTGGCGATTTCAGCGTTACCCCGTCGACGCACTGCAGGATGGTCGGCTGATCGACTCCCGCCCACGCCGATGCCGCGGCCAAAACAACAACCGCCACACTGCCGCCCAACGTTCTCATCGGTGCCCCATGCGCCGCTGCCGCAAGGCAAAGAACCGCACTAGCGAATCAACGTGATCGCCGGCGGTCGACACAGCCAACCAATCGGCTTGAGCGGCACCAACGGCCTGTCGTACCGCGTTTGTCCGGGCCAGGGCGGCATGTCGATAGGCAGCTTGTACTTCGGGATCGGAGCTGTCGACCAAGAGCGTCGCACCGGTTTCGGCGTCGCGGACAGACAACAACCCGACAGCCGGCAGTTCGGTCTCAAATACGTCCTCACAAAAGACCGCAATCACGTCGTGCCGCCGCGCCGCCCGTCGAAGGGCCTTGTCGTAGCCCTGGTCGTGAAAATCGCTGATCAAGAAGACGATCGCGCGACGACGCAAGATCCGGTTGACAAAGTCCAAGCCGACACGGAGGCTCGTCCCGGTCCGCGTCGGCTCGAAAAGCCAAAGATCGCGGAGCAGCCGCAGCGCATGTCGAGTCCCCTTGCGCGGCGGCACGAATTTCTCAACGCGATCGCTGAGGGCGACCAGACCCACTTTGTCATTGTTGTTGAGGGCGCAAGCGGCGATCAACGCTCCAATCTCGGCCGCCACGGCGCGCTTGGTCGTGGCCTGCGTTCCGAAGTCCTGACTGGCACTGAAGTCCACAATCAGCATCACCGTCAATTCGCGTTCTTCGATGAACCGCTTGACAAACGGATGGCCCATGCGGGCCGTGACGTTCCAGTCGATACTGCGGATGTCGTCGCCCGGCTGGTATTCACGAACCTCCTCGAACGCGATGCCGCTTCCCTTGAAAACACTGCGATAAGCGCCGCCCAGCCGATCTTCCACGGCCCGCCGCGCTTGTAATTGCAAACGGC
>JANWVS010000320.1 GCA_025056835.1 Gemmataceae bacterium
ACCAACTCCAAAGGTGGGCGAGGAATTGATCCGCCTTGTGGGCGGCGTCGAGGTACAGATCATAGCGGCGTGCATGTGCCCACTCGTCGGTTTCTCCCAAGGCAATGTAAAGAATGCGCGGTTTTCGTCTCTCCAGGACGAAGCGTGCTGCCTCCATCGTGAAAAGGTCGTAGCAATTGTCCGGCCAGAAGCGCGGCAAGGCTTCCATCACGTCGTTTAACGTCGCTTCGCGTTCGGTCAATTTCTCGGCTTGGAGCGGCTGCCAGCCGGCATGGACACGCAAGCCGTTTGCCTTGGCACGAAAGATAAAGGGGAAAACGTCCCAGGTGCAGACCGCCTCGACCTTGCCTCGGAATCTCGGTTGATTGTTCAGAAATTCCAACACCGACAAATTGTGGTTTTCCTTTTTCGCATTCGAGTCGATCTTGGGATCCGCGAAGCCGCAGAAGATTTCGCTATAGCCGGGGTAAGAAAATTTCAATCCGTTGGTACTTTTCGCTGCGGCGCGCTTCGCGGGATTCCCGAAGATCTGTCCCTGCTTCGCCACCGTGTTCCATAGGAACGGCAGCAACGCCTCCCGCCGAGTTTGGGATGAGCCGCGAAGGTACTTTTTCTTCAGGCGCGGAAGATCTTTGACTCCGCCGGTCTTGCCATCCATGAATGATTCATCAGCTCCGTCGAAGAGTTCCTGCCAACGGAACCCATCCAAGGTTACGATCAGTACGTTCTCAGCGCGGCGGACTGGTTGTTCGGCGCTGGCGGCAGCCGTCCCGATCGCCACAAAGGCGAATATCGCAGCGATGGGCACAATTCCTGGACGTCGAACTAGCGAAGTCGCCAGGTTAGTCATGACGACCTCATCTTTCGGGCGCGGTCACGATAGGAACCCGATATCGTTGGAGCAAATCGCGTAGTTTGGTCATGGCGGAGTGGCCGCTGAAGACGCTGTCGTCGGTCAGCACGAGGTGAATTTCGATTTGCTCAGCCCTGGCTCGAATAAGTTCTTCCAACTCGGCAAGGTTCTTGGCAGGTGGTTGACCCCGGACCAAATAATACCTGCCGTCGCCGGGTGACGTCTTGCCGCCGAGGAGTTCGATTTCGAGTTTTGCGCGGCTGGCATGAGCCGAGGCCACGGGGAGGGTCGCTGGTTTGTCTTGATGGGCAAACTTGCCGGAGGCGCCGCCGCCCGCTCCGGATCCGTCGCCGCCCCAACCCCAACCACCGCCGCCCAACCCGACGAGGATGAACACGACGGCCGCCAAGGCTGCCCCTGCCCCCACGCGGAGCAAAGGCAACAGCCACGCGGGAATCGGCCGCCGCACCAACAACCGATACCCCAGCCGCACCAAGGGACCGGAAAAGGCATAACCGACGATGGCTCCGCCCACGGCCGCGGCAATTTTCATAGCCCAGATCAATGTCGCGAAGTGCCCGCCCATCACGGCGCCTCCTGGAGCGAATGACCTACTTTCCCGAACCAAGCGCGATAATCGCGTTCCTGGCGGCGCGTGGGAAAATCGGTTTCGGGACGCGGCATCAAGAAGAGATAGTACAATTCCCGTTCGCCGGCCTCGGCTTGATGCCGTCGAATCAACTCGGCAACAGCCTTTTCACTCTCGAGCTTGATAATGGGCCGCTCCGGTTGGCTGGCGTCGTAATACGAAATAGCCCCGGTTTTGCCGTCGACGTCGATGACGTGAATGGCGACCCGCTGGTGGAGCGGTTGCCGGGCCGCTTGTTGCAGCTTATTCAGTTCGCTGCGCAGCCGCACGATCTCATCCGCGCCGGGGCGAGCTTCTTCGAGCAAGCGCATTTCGCGGGTGCGCCGTGTCAGTTCCCGTTCCAGACTATCGACGGTTTCGGCCAGTTCGCTCACCACTTGCCCGCGCTCTTCCAATTCCTCGAGATTGGCGATCGGCATAAGCAGGAAAATGACGAACAGCAGCAACAGGACGTCGATGAGCGGAATGAAGAAACGGGTGACGCTGCGGCGCGGCATGACAATCATGAGGCATCCTCCGCCGGCGGCCGCCCGCTGCCGAGGCTGGTAATCAGCTCGCGGCCCATAATGACCATCCACGCCGGCAATATGTTGACCAAGGCCATGAACAGGCCGGCGCCCGTGGCAGTGATCGCGGGGGCATATTTTTCAATGATGACGTGCGGCGGCGTTGGCCCTTGAATCGAGCCAAACGTTTGCAAGATCCCGCCGACGGTACCGAGGAGCCCTAGCATCGGAAACCATTCGGCAGCCTGGGCCAGGTGATTGACCCAACGATCGGTACTGACATCGAAACCTTGGCCGCGCCATCGCAAGGCTCGCCAACACAGCGGCAACTGTACGAGAAAAAGCAAAGCCCCCAACCCAAGGATCAACACGTCCATCGGACCGAGATGGACCAAGAAAAAGACCATGGCGTCGCGGGGAATGGCGACGGCAACGACCGCAGCCATGGCCAACGGCACCAGGCACAAACTCGCCGGCAGCACGGTGCGGATCACAAATCGGCGCACGGGAACTTTCCTGGTCGCGCCCGCCGGCCACCTCGCCGGGACCGCGAGCTTGGACTTACAACCGCAACGCTTCGGGTAACATTTGGACCTGGCCGTTCCGGTCGATGCAGCCGAGCGTGGTTTCCCCCTCGGCCAGCAATTCGTCACCCCGCCGCAATTCGTAACGATGTTCAATCTTGACCGCCGAGGTCCGTATGACCGTCGTCCGAAGCGTGAGCAAATCGTCGTAGCGAGCCGGGCGACGATAACGCACTTGGACGCGTGTCAACACCAACAAAAACCCTTGATCTTCAATATCCTTGTAACTAAGGCCCTGCGATCGCAACAGTTCGGTGCGGCCTTGCTCGAAATACACCAGGTAATTCGCATGGTGCAGCAGCCCCATGCGATCGGTTTCGGCATAGCGAACGCGAATCGTAATTTCGCCGGAGAGCATCGCGGGCCTCCCGAGGCATGCTTCGTCAGTTTAGCATCGCGGATTGCCCGAGGGTAGTCCGAAGAGCGAGTCTCGGTAGACGAGGAGTTGAGTCAAGCATGCTGGACGTGGCGGCCCTAGAGTTTCCGACAAGTGCTGTGGTGGCCGGTTGGTGGCGGCAACTGGCACCCTGGCACTGCGACTCGTTGTGGGTCGGCCATCTCTTTTGGCGGCGCATCGAGACCCTCGTGCAAATCGAAACAGTCCGGAAGCTCGAGCCATTTCTCCACCTGATCTTGCAGTCCCTTACTCTCCCGGGTGCGCCATCCGGTCGCGAGGCCCCCCAAACGTTGGCCCGGCAGCTTCGCTTCCCCGAAGCGATCCTGCGGCAAGCGCTGCGGACCTTGGAGAACGACGGCTTGTACGACGTAGCCGTCGGCGCCATTACCGAAGCAGGCCGTCAGGCCTTGGCGCAGGGCTGCTACCGCCAACGCCATTGGCAGCGACGAACGCTGACCCTGCTGGAACGCTGGACCGATCCCGACCCCTCGGCGACCGAACCGATTTGGTTGCCGATCGATGCCGCCACTGCAACCAACTGGCCGGCGCCCGCCTGGGATGATACCGCTCTGCGCCGCGGCTTGAATCAGAGCGAAGACGCGAAGCGTCGGACCGGCTTCCCCTTAGACGTCGTGGCCCTGGCCGATGCCGCGCCGCCTGACATCCCGTCGTGGCAACGTATCACCCTCGTTCGACCGGAAAAAACCTTAGCCGTCCTGACGCTGGGACGCCATGCCGCCGGCGAACGTGTGCTCGCGTTTGCTGCGCGCACGCTCGGCCCTCTGCCCTCGACCACGCCTTGTCTTCAGGCCAATGGCTCTTTTCGTCGGCTGGCGCCGGAATTGATGCCCGAAACGACCGACGCCGATGTGCGCAGCGCGTTTGTCGCCTGGTGCCGACAGAACCATTGTCCCGCGGCCGACATCCCCATCGTTTCCTGGCAGCTCCACGGAGTT
>JANWVS010000321.1 GCA_025056835.1 Gemmataceae bacterium
AGTTTCGGCAGAGTTGGCGCGACGAGCTTCTGGCCCGAACGTGGCGCGAGTTGGCCCACCGCGACGCCGACTATTTCGCGGTTCTCAACGAGCGTGCCGCTCATCCCGACATGCCTTCCCATGAGTTGGCTGCGAAGCTGTCGAGGCAACTGGGGCGACCGGTTACTGCCCAGGCAGTGCGGCAAACGCTCAGTCGTGCCCGCAAGTTGTTTATTGAGTTGCTGATGCAGCAGGTCGCCGGGTCGCTGTCGTGTCCGTCGCCGGCAGCGATTCACGAGGAGCTTCGCGACCTCGGTCTAGCGAAATTCGTGCTCAAACCCGCGAAAGACTGACGAGGACGCTGCCGGTGGAAGGCGGCAACGCTGCCTGCCTGAGGCGGAAGGACCGGCCTAGGCCTGTCAGTTTACCCAGCTTCCAAGCCCAAGAGATCCGAAGGTGCTCGATTCGGGTTGAGAAGCGCGGCCGCGTCGGTATAATCGGAATCGTCATGAACATGCACCTGGTACGGCCACCGGTGGCGGACTTGGTGTTCCAGGTCTACGCCAAGCCGCTCCATCCGGAGCTGTTCGAGATCCTGGCGACTCGCACTTGGCAACGCGACGACTGGCGCGTCAGCGTGCATATCACGCGCAGCGGACACGTCGTTGCCTGGCACAGCCGCGGCGTGTTCCTCACCGAAATCGCCGACGCTGCCCAAAGCGGCATCATCACGGAAACGCGGCGGTTGCTGCATTATCGTTTGCGCGGCGAGCATTGCGCGTCCTTGCGGTGTGGGGACGTCGTGTATCAAACCAGTTTCCAGGTCGAAACGCTGCCGCCGGAAATCTTCCGGCACGTTCACAATGAAATCCTGGCCGACGGCGACAAGCGCGGCTTCCTCCACCATTTCCAGCCGAGCCATCGCTGGGCGCCGGCGCCGCTGGGGCATGTGATCCTCGAAGCCCGAGCACGATGCCTGTTCGTGACCAGCTTTCATACCTATCCTGAAGATCGTGCCGTCGTGAAGGCCCAGACGCTTATCGAGCGGGCATCGTGACGCGCCCCGGCATGGCCGTGCCGAAAGGGCGGCCCCGGCGATAGAGCCGCGCCTCACCACCAACCCCGAGTCGATGCGGCCGGGCCGCCATACTGGCGGCGGCACACTAGGTCTGCTAAGCCATGGTGCGCGATGAGTACCAGTCAAGGTACTTTGGCGGTCGAGATCGGCAGTGAAGCGGCTTCATCTGTCGGGCCGGCAACATCCGCGCCGCCCGCCGCGCTACCGCCTTGTGGCCCTTCGTCGTCCGTTGCACTCCGGTGTGTTTGGCCGCGAAACGCCCAAGCGACCATCGTGGTTCTGACCGGTGCGCTGCTGATTGGCTTGCTTGTCCACTCGCTGTTGCACGGCAGCGTGCAGCGACCGGCCCCCCAAGTGCCGCCGGCGGTCCGGCTCGACATCAATCGAGCTACCCATGCTCAGCTGCGGCAACTTCCCGGCGTCGGCTGGCACGTGGCCGACGCCCTCGAGTCGTACCGCAGCAACCATGGGCCGTTCGCCACCATCGACGATTTGCGCCGAGTTGCGGGCATGAGTGCCGCCACCCTTGATCGCCTGCGACCGTGGCTGACGGTTTCTTCCGAAAGTGCGGCGACATCGTCGGGGCCGAGCGAGCCACCAGCGCCGCCGTTTGCGATTACGGCACCGTCGTCTGCCGGTGCAACTGCATCCCTTGGCGTGATCGATCTGAACACGGCCAGCGCCGCGGAATTGCAGGGTCTACCCGGGATCGGCCCGACGCTGTCGCAGCGCATCATCGAGGCACGCACTCAACGGCCGTTTGCTTCCGTCGACGACCTGCGCCGCGTTCGCGGCATCGGTCCGAAGACACTGGCCCGCCTGCGGCCTTACGCCGTCGTCGGCCCTATTCAGGAAACGAAGCGCTGACACACCCCTGTCGGCCGCCGCGGCCATGGTGTCATTTGGCCGTTGCGGCTTCCTTGATCTCCGCCGCCGTCAGCGACCGCACGCGAATATCGCGGACCGCACCCTTCGTGCCCCACGTGCAGAAGCCAAACGGTTTACAGTTGTCGCACTCGAAGCGGATCGAGATTTTCTTGTCGGTCGTGTCGACGTCGACGAGCCGTTCCTTGTCGATCCAGGCCTGGATACGATTCTGGGTGACGCGAATCCGCACCTGGTACCATTGATTGGTCTTGAATTCCTTGGACGTGGTAGTTTCGTTCTCCGAGGCATCCATAAAATTCAGGCTCGATAGGCCAACGACCTGCCCGCCCCAACCGCCGACCACGAGCGAACAAAACGAGTCTCCCACAGGGAAGGTGGTCGTGCAGAAGAAGTCGTTCCCTTCGATTTTCTTGCCTTCGAAGACGACTTCGTAATTCATCTTGGGAAAGTCTTTTCCTTGGTAGGTGACGCCGGTCATGCGTTCGCCGATCCCCATCACGATCGCGCCGTCGAGCACTTCCACCTTGCCGCTGGCGATGTAGCCAGCCGACTTCCAGCCGGCGAGCGATTTGCCGTCGAAGAGGCGCTTCCAGGCTTCTTGGCCGCCGGCGGCCTCGCCGACCGTCGCTGGCTGAGCGAGTGCTGCGGCGAGAGCGAACGACAGTGACACGGCAGCGAGCAGGATCGGGTTGCGCGGCAAGGTCATGGCAAGCATCCTCCAACTGATTTCACTGGCAGCCGACGGGCCTTTCAGGTAGTTTATCAATACCTGCCCACAGGCGCCTTGGATTCTGTCCGCTTCGCTGAGCCATGAGTCAACTTGCCTTGATCCACGTGTCGTTGCTGCTGGCGCTGTTGCCGCCGCCGGAGCGCGCGATCTCGTTTAACCGCGACATTCGACCGATCCTGGCCGACCATTGCTTCAACTGCCACGGTCCGGCAAAATCGACACGCAAGGCCGACCTACGTTTCGACAGCGAGGAATCGGCCAAGGCGGACCGGGGCGGCTATCGCGTTATTGCCGCGGGCAAGCCGGCCGAGAGCGAATTGATCAAGCGCGTGACCGCGGCGGACCCGGCCAAAGTCATGCCGCCTCCCAGTGCGAGCAAGAAGTTGTCGGCCGGGCAGATCGAAGTGCTGCGGCAGTGGATCGCGGCAGGCGCCCCTTGGGAGCAGCACTGGGCATTCATTGCCCCGCGCCGACCCGTGCCGCCGGCGGTGGCGAACCAGGCCTGGGTCAAGAATCCTATCGACAACTTCATTCTGGCCCGGCTCGAACGCGAAGGACTGGAACCACAGCCGGAAGCCGATCCAACCACCCTGATTCGCCGCGTCACCCTCGATTTGACGGGTTTGCCGCCGACGCTCCAGGAAGTGGACGAGTTTCTCAGAGAATGCGCCAGCGGCCGGCCCGGCGCCGTGGACGCCGCTTATCGCAAAGTCGTAGAGCGGCTGCTGGCCTCGCCGCGCTACGGCGAGCGCATGGTGCTCGAATGGCTCGACGCGGCCCGCTACTCCGACACCAATGGCTACCAAACCGACGGCACGCGGCCGATGTGGCCGTGGCGCGACTGGGTCATTGACGCGCTCAACAAGAACATGCCGTTCGATCAATTCACGATCGAACAAATCGCCGGCGATTTGTTGCCCAATCCCACGCTTGCCCAGCGCATCGCCACCGGCTTTCACCGCAACCATATGCTCAACGGCGAAGGCGGAAGGATCGCCGAGGAGTCGCGCGTGGAGTATTGTGTCGATCGCGTCGACACGACCGGCACCGTCTGGCTGGGGCTGACGGTGGGCTGTGGGCGGTGCCACGAGCACAAGTACGATCCGTTGTCGCAGAAAGAGTATTATCAACTCTTTGCATATTGGAACAACATCGCCGAGGTCGGCGGCGTTGATCGGCGCAACAGCACCGCGGCCCCGGTCCTCGAACTGCCGACGCCGGAGCAAAAACAGAAGCTCGCCGCCGCTCAAGAGAAAATCGCCGCCCT
>JANWVS010000322.1 GCA_025056835.1 Gemmataceae bacterium
CCCCCCCCCCCCCCCCCCTGTCCGCCCCCGGTCTGGTCGCCGGCGCGCGGGGGCCCGTTCGGCCCCCGGCCGCCGCCCCCCCCCGCCCCCCCCGCCCCCCCCCCCCCCCCCCACGGGGCGGCGACGGCGGCGGCGTATTTGGTCTTCACGAAGAACCGCTGTCCCAGTGGCGAGACCGGCGCCGTCGTGATCCGCTCCGAAAACGACTTATTGTCGATGAACGCGATATCGAACACGCGCACGCCTCCCTCGCCGCAGGCTGCATAAAGGTACTCGCCGCGCGGCTGCACTTGGAGGATGTTCGCTTTCTTGAACGGATGAGCGAGTTTCTCGGCGATGTCGAGTCCGGGATGTTCGAACGCTTGCTCCAATCGATAGCCGCGGGCGTGGTGTTTGCGGAAAAAGTCGGGAAAGGCCAGACGGTGCAAGAAGCTGCCGATGACCGCCTGCGGCTCGTCGTTCTCGGTGACGACGACGGCGTGCAAGCCGTGGTCCTTGGCGGCGACCCAACAATAGCGGCCCATGAAGTTCGTGTAGCCGGTGCCGTGCATGAGCAATTGGGCGAGGATGGCGTTGTTATCGTCGTCCTTCGAGAGGTGGCAGTCGGTACACGACTTCGTTTCTCGGCGGCCGGGGAGGTAGGCATCGGCATGGAGGTAACGGCCGTCCTTGCCGCGGGGCGGACCGCCGCGAACCGTGTGCGGCACGTTGGTGCTGAAAGCGATGCCGCTGAGGCCGTCGGCAGAAATCGTTTGCTGCTGCACGTAGACGGAATCGCGATTCTGATTATACGAGCCGACGTGAACGGCGCACGACGACCGGGCCGGGCCGATGCGGTTGCCGGTGACGTCGCCATCGCGGGCCAGCATGAAGACATCGTCGCGCAGGGTTTGGAAATTGTAGGCCACGTAGTTGCGGGTGATGTCGCCTTCGTTATGCAAGGTCGGCATCTTCTTGTTGGCTCGCTGCGGCAGGTGGCAACCAAAACAGCTCGGGTTCCACGAGGAATGGCAGGCGATGCAGCTCATGTTCTGATTGCAGTGGGCAACCTTCGTTTCGTCGCCGCCGGGGATATCGCCCCAAGTAAGATCGTTTTTGTCGGTCGAAGCGAAGCGCACGGTCTTGGCATAATGCGCCGCCTGGTTGTAGCGGGGGTGGCCGGGAGTGATGACGTCTTTGACCTGCACCAACTCCCAGCTCAGGTCCTTATCGACCATCGAGTTTTGGATCCAGGTGTCGCCGCGGCGTTCGAAACGGCGTTTGCCGAACGGCGTGCGGAGCAGGGTCAGATCGCGGCCGGGCGACGGGGCGGCGGGGCCGGAGGTGCGGAGCGTGGCGTAGCGGGTGACCGTGCCATGACAGTCGACGCACTGGATTTCGATGGCGGCCCGGACTTCCTGGTACAACTTGCCGTTGCCGTGCACGTCTTGCACGAAATGGCAATCGACGCAGTGCATGCCGCGTTCGAGGTGGATGTCCAGCAGATGCACCGGCAAACCGTCGCGCTGGGGGGTCTGCGCCGCGGCCGCGGCGGAGGCGCCGTGGGCCTGATTTTTGGCCCGCAAGTGATCGTGCACCGACTCCGGTACTTTCACGGCCGCCATGAGTTTGTCGGTCGTCACGTGCGGGATCACCACGCCGCGATGGTCGAGGAAGTTGCCCTGCCGGTCCTTTTTGAACACGGCCCGGAAGACCCAACCGTGGCCGTGGAAATCGGCGAACTGCGTGTGGCGCAGGTACGGGTTCAATTCCCAGATCCGCTCGAGGAACGCCGGGTCGGACCAGTTGCCGCGGACGGAGGCTTCGTCGGGATTGTTGAGCGCGGCCTGGGTGATTTCCTCCTCGGTGGGTCGCTTTTGCTTGGCGGGATACATGAGCTGGCCGTCGGTCTCCTCGTCCCACCACATGTAGCCGAGGTAGCTGTTCATGACGGTGGTGCCGGGGTGGACGTGGCACACGATGCACTGGCTCGAAGGAATGGCCCGGGTAAACTTGTGCGCGATGGGGTGGCCGGGCTCGTCCGTGGGAATGGTTGGGTCGGCGCCGGCCGACGTGCCGCGATGGCCGTACTTGGCGTACGGACCGGAATGGACGGGGGAACGATCGTTGGCGTAGATCATGTGGCACGCGGTACAGCCGCTGGAGCGGTAATCGCCGGGGTGGTCGTTGGTACCCAGGAAATTGAGCGTCGGGTCGAGCAAGCGGGTCCGTTGAAGGCCGACGAAGACCGGGTCGGTGCGATTGCCGGTGCCTAGGCCGCGCGTGCTGAGCCGGGTGCGAGGCCGGCCGGATTCTTCGAGCCGTTCGGGGATGCCGACCTCCGGCATGAAGCGGCCGCCGCGTTCAAAAATGCGCAGGATGTTGCCCGGCTGGGTGATCTCGAAGCGCGGCAACGGATCGAGAAACGGCAAGACGCCCTTGCGTTTGATTTCCTCGTCGGTGGGCGGCGGCCAGGTGACCAGGCGTTGCGGCGCGCCGTTGCTGCTGTAACTTTCGCCGTACCGCGCGCGCTTGTGAGGCACGGCGCCGTTGTTGTAGAGGGCGGCGCCCCAGAGCATGCAACCGTGGGTCATCATGCTCGTGCGGTTCTGCATGACTTCGTTGGCGTGGCAGCCGGCCAAGCCGCAGCTCAGGTGAGCGATGCGCAAGTCGCCGGGATTGACGAAGCGAATGAACTCCGGGGCTTCGCGATTGAGCAGGGTGTAGGAGCGCACAGGATTGGCTGACGAGCGCCAGGCCTGCGGAAAACGCGGGGCGACATGGGCGAGTTCCTTGACCGTGGTAGCGGCGTTGCCGCCGTGGCAGTCAGTGCAGCCAAGGTGCAAAGTGGGCCGTTCGTGCGGATCGTGGACATTCTGATGGCACTGAACGCAGCCGACGCTCTTGGCATGGGCTTCGGCTGCCGTTTGAAAAAGGAGGTTGGCGCCGGCGTCGGCCTCCTGCGCGCGAGGCTGCGCAAAGCGATGCGGAGCAACCTGCCAGGCCAGCAGCAAACCGCCTACGATCAGGGTCGACGCGGCCAGCGGCACAGTCCGCCGCCGGAGCGTGTGGAAAACGAACTTGGCGCCATCCATGGCAGATCTCCTCGTCGGGCGGCACGAGTTAATATGTCAAGACGACATCCGCGAACGCGGCGAACAGCGGTCCACGGCTGGTGCGGAAGTCGTCGTACAGGTCGTGGAAGCCGCGGCCGGGCAGCAAGGTCGCGGCACCGAGATTGACGATGACGTTGTTGTTGAGCAACGGTCGATATTCCAAACCGGCGCTGAGGTCGGCGCCGATGTGTCGGGCGATCTGTTCTTGATAGACCAACGTCTGCAACGACGAAGTATTCTCGAACCACAGCAGGTTGGCGTTGGTGATGAGCCGCAGCTTGGGGGCGACATCGACATCGATGCCGGCGTTGAGCAGAAACAGACCAGGGTTGACGAAGTTGCTCTGCCCTTGGATCTTGCTGGAACGGAGGTTGGGAAAGAGACTCTCGCGGTTGACCAGGTTGACGCCGAACAGGCGGATCGACTGCCGCTGCCAGTAGCTGAACTCGCCGCCGGCGAAGTTGGGATTGTCGAGCACGCCGTCGAAGCCGCAAGCGTGGCTGTTGTTGGGATTGTCATCTCCGGAAGCCCAGAGGAACGACGTGCGAAAGCGCATCCAGTCGCGATCATAGCTCAGCTCCAGCGCCGCCATCTGCGCGGAAATGTCCTGGGCCTGATTGGCGAGCGGATTGCGCGAGTCGTGGCCGATGGCCCAGTAGAAAGCATGGCTGATATTGAGCCGGTCGATGTGGCCGTCGCCCGTCCAGCCGAAATAGACGACGTCGAGGCCGTGGGGCCGGAAGACGCCGACCGGGTCGGGCCGGACGAGAAATCCGTTTTTATCGAACTTGAACGACGGATCGTCGCGATTGTAGACCACGTTCCATTGCGCGGTATAGCCAAGC
>JANWVS010000323.1 GCA_025056835.1 Gemmataceae bacterium
GGTTGCTCGGACGGCAAAATCGAGCCGATGGGTGCCGCGAACTCCGCGCTGTCGCCAACGGCCAGGCCACTTCCCTATCGCGAAACCATCGCGACGTGTAGGGTTGAACCTTCGATAACTGCCACACAGCAGTCAGAAAACGGGACAAAAAGCCGACGCTGTCGCGGCGCCGGGCCTGATACAACCCATGACGACGTACAATGAACATAGAAGTCGGCCGCACAGCCGGCCGAAGTTTGGAGATTACTCCCGTGCCTGTCCCGCAGGTCGCCATCGTCGGTCGGCCGAACGTCGGCAAGTCCTCGTTGTTCAATTGGCTTGCCGGACGACGCATCGCCATTGTCGATCCCACTCCGGGCGTGACGCGCGACCGCTTGACGGCGCTGATCCAGGTGGGAGGCCGGTATGTCGAGATCGTCGACACCGGCGGCATGGGCATCGAAGACAAGGACCAACTTACCGACGAGGTCGAGCGCCAGATCGCCCACGCCGTGGAGGCGGCCAGCGTTTTGCTCTTTGTCGTCGACGCTCGCAGCGGCCTGACGCCGCTGGATCAATTGGTTGCTCAACGACTGCGCCCGGTCAACAAACCCGTTGTGCTCATCGCAAACAAGTGCGATGAGACCCACCTGGATTACCAAGCGAACGAGTTCTACCGTCTCGGCCTGGGAGAGGTGCATTGCGTCAGCGCCCTTCAGCATCGCGGTAAGGAAACGATCTTAAGTCTCGTCGAACAACATTTGCCGCCGTCGGCCGCCGCGGAGTCGGTACCAGGCGATGCAGTTTTAAAAATCGCTGTGGTGGGGCGGCGCAATACCGGGAAGAGCACGTTCATCAACGCCCTGGCGCAAGAGGAGCGAACCATCGTCAGCGAAGTCGAGGGAACGACGCGCGACAGCGTTGACGTCCGTTCCGAAAAAGATGGACAAGTCATCCTGGCAATCGACACGGCCGGTGTCCGCCACCGCGGCAGCGTTAAGAGCGATATCGAGTTCTACAGCCTCGCTCGCGCCGAGCGGTCGATTCGCCGCGCCGATGTCGTTTTGCATTTCCTCGACGCTCCCAAGACGATCAGCACGGTCGATAAGCAACTGGCTGGTTATGTGCTGGAGAACTACAAACCGACCATCTTCGTCGTCAACAAATGGGACCTCGTGAAAAAACAACTCGCGACCAGCGAGTTTGGCGACTATGTCCGCAAGGTTTTTCCGAGTCTCGATTTCGTGCCGATCGCCTTCTTGACCGCCAAAGACGGGAAAAATGTGCAATTAGTTCTCGACCTGGCGAAGAACTTGCACAAGCAAGCGAGTGTCCACGTCCCTACCGGACTCTTAAATCGAGTGATCCAGAAAGCCTACCAAGCGCAGCCGCCCTCGATTGTGGGCCATCGCCAAGGGAAGATCTACTACGCCGCCCAGGTGGCGATACAACCGCCCACGATTGTGGTGGTAACCAACGGTCCGCATTTGTTCGACAACACGTACCAGCGCTACTTGCTCAAAGCGCTCCGCGACGAACTGCCCTATGGCGACATACCCATCAAACTGTACTTGCGGCACAAGCGGCGCGACGACAGCGGCGGGCCGGACACTTTAACACGACCACGGCCGCAGCAATTGCGGCAATCGGCCGGAGCGTTATGGAAGATCTGAACCCCGCCCCCGGCCTACCCCGGGTACGGCGGCGAGCAAACGAGTTCGACGTATCTTTAGCTTGGTTGAGTCGCCGGCGTCGCCGCGCCGCGGTGGGCATTGGCAAGACGCGCCAGCTGTGCTTTCTTTCGCGCCGCCTTGTTGGGGTGAATGACGCGCTTGGCGGCCGCTTTGTCGAGCTTTTTCATGGCCAACTTCAGCTCATCCGGTAATTTGTCCGGGTTGGCTTTGGCCGCGGTAAGAACGTTCTTAATTTGGATCTTGATCGCTTTTTTGACGGCGCGATTGCGCAAACGGCGTTTGATATTTTGGCGGAGCCGCTTCTTGGCCGAGCGGGTATGTGGCATGGTGGGTCCCTTTTCGTCCGAGGCGTTGTGCAAAAAATCAGTGTAGGCATTTGTCGGTCCCGCGGCAACGAGGCGATGACCGCGGCCGGTCCCACTTCAGGGCCGTTCGCTTGCGGCGTCAGCCGCAATTTTTCGAACGAGCCGGGCCGGTTTACGACCGACGCAAAAGGACTTACGGCACAATCGAACATCCTTGCTCCAGCTATGGCAACCATGCCCTGGAGGTGTTCGCGTTTGGCGCCATCATGAGCGAAACACTATCCGGCACGATCGACCGCGTGGCGTTTCATAATGCCGAGAACGGCTTCGTCGTCCTCCGAGTTCGGGTGCCTGGCCGCCGCCAGCCGGTTACGGTCGTCGGGCAAACACCGCAGGCGGTGGCCGGTGAGTCCATTGAAGCCACCGGTTCCTGGAAGCAGGACCCGGAGCACGGCGAACAATTTCAGGCCGAGACCTTGCGGACCGCGCCGCCCCACACCCTGGATGGCATCGAGAAATACCTTGGCTCCGGACTGATCAAGGGCATCGGGCCATACTACGCCAAAAAGATCGTCGCCGCTTTCGGTCCGCGAACGCTGCAAGTCATCGACGAAAGCCCAACCTACCTTAAGGAAGTCAAGGGGATTGGTCCGCGGCGTATTCAACAAATTCGCGAAAGTTGGCGGCAGCAAAAGGCCGTGCGCGACATCATGGTGTTTCTCAGTTCACACGGCATCGGCACGGCCCGCGCGGTCCGCATTTGGAAAACCTACGGCGACAAGGCCCTCGATCTCGTCAAGGCCAATCCCTACCGCCTCGCCACCGATGTTTGGGGGCTTGGCTTTCAGACGGCGGATAACCTCGCCCAACGCCTGGGGATCGATCGACAGTCGCCGCTTCGTGCCCAAGCGGCGCTCCGCTTCGTGCTGGAAGAACTGAGTCAGGAAGGACATTGCGGCACACCGGAAGCGGAGGTCATACGTCGTGCCGAGGCTTTGACCGGCATCGGTAGCGCGGCGTTGACTGCGGCGGCGGCAGCGCTCGTCGCCGGCGGCGAAATCGTCCGCGAAGCCGGCGTTGACGAACCTTGGTTGTTTCCCAAGCGTTTGCACTTCGCCGAAGTGGAAGCGGCCCGCGGGCTGCGCCAACTTCGAGCGGCCCGCCATCCTTTGCCGCCGCTCGACCTCGCCGCAGCCGTGGCGAGCGTCGAACGACGTATGGGCTTTGCCTTGGCCCAGCGGCAGCGCGAGGCCATCCATCGCGCGGCGACAGACAAAGTGCTGGTCATTACCGGCGGACCGGGTGTCGGCAAGACGACGGTGGTCCGCGGCATCGTCGACCTGTTCACTGCCAATAAGCTGCGCGTTGCCTTGACGGCGCCAACCGGCCGGGCCGCCAAACGTCTCGCCGAAAGCACCGGCCGCGATGCCAAGACCATCCATCGGCTGTTGGAATTCGACCGTTCGGGTCCGAAGCGCGATCGCCAACGTCCCCTCGAGGCCGACGCCGTCATCGTGGACGAAACCTCGATGGTCGACGTGCTGTTGATGAGCCAGCTCGTGCGGGCGCTGCCGACACGGGCATGCTTGATCTTGGTGGGCGACGTCGATCAACTGCCGTCGGTCGGGCCGGGCGCCGTCCTCGCCGACGTGATTGCCTCCGGCGTGATACCGGTCGTGCGTTTGACCGAGGTTTTTCGCCAGGCGCAGTCGAGCGCCATCGTCGCCGCCGCCCACCAGATTCACCAGGGCCGGTTACCCGAATCATCACCACCGTTGCGGGGAAGCCCTGCGGCCGGCGGCGCGAGGCCGGACAGCGGCGACTTTTACTTCATCGAAGTCAATGATCCGCCGATCATCCTCGCGCGGATCGTTGAATTGCTCGTCGATCGCATCCCCGCCCGCTACCGACTCGATCCGGTGCGCGACGTGCAAGTCTTGACACCGATGAATCGCGG
>JANWVS010000324.1:0-229 GCA_025056835.1 Gemmataceae bacterium
TTCGGCTTCGGCGTTGGTGGCGGCGGTCTCGGCCAGCCGATCGTGAACGTGGCCCCGCCGATGCTTGAGCGACAGGGAGGGCAATTGCACCCCGACCTTCATTTCACGACCCTCACCTGGATGCCCGTTCACACCAACGATGGGATCGAAAGCCACGGTTACGTAGAGTACCGCGTGATGGTCGAAAACATCTCGGAGACGCGCAGCCACAAAGTTACGGTGACTATAC
>JANWVS010000324.1:239-3921 GCA_025056835.1 Gemmataceae bacterium
AGGCCGTTTGCCTTTGGCCCCTATGTGCAATCGTTGCGGAAGACGGTCGAAGTCGGTCCGCGCGGCAGCGCTACCTTAGCGCTTCTTCAACCCGACCTCCAAATACCCTTTGGAAACGACGCCGACGTCGAAGTCGACGGCTACCGACTCGATGGCCGGTTGAGCCTTGAATTTGCCCGGAATCGCGGCACCCGCACGGCCGCCGGACATTTCTTCGGCAGGAAGAAAGCGCCCAACCTTTTCACCGCCGTCAGCATCCTCACGACCAACAAGACCGGGGCGGCCTTCGCCGGCGCCTTTGCTAAATTCAGTGTCGGCAGCATTTATCAACCTTTGTGCCAGCCCGGTCCAGAGGACTGGGGTCGCTGGCCGGACCTCTGGTTGGGTTACTCGTCCTTCGACGGAATCATGCTCGACGCCGAAGACTTCCAAGGCGCTCCCGCGGAAGTCCAAGCCGCCATGATTCAGTACGTCGAGTGTGGCGGCGCCCTGCTGCTGATGGGCAATGCCAAAGTGCCGGAAAGCTGGAAGCGAACCGCCGTGGCCGAACCGCCGCTGACCGCTTACTATGCCGGCTACGGAGTATGCGTGGTCAGCACGACACCATTTAGTGCTTGGGAACCGAACCACTATCGGAAAGTGACCGATACCTGGGCCACGGCACGCAATTACCCCTCCCAGGTCACTTCGCCGTGGACTGCCAACAACGCCTTTCCCGTGCTCGCCGATGTGAGCGTTCCTGTTCGCGGTTTGTTTATCCTGATGGTGTTGTTCGCGATCCTTATCGGCCCGGTCAACGTCCTGTGGCTGTCGCGTATCAAGCGCCGCATTTGGATGATCGGGACCGTGCCGGCGCTTTCCTTCTTCACCTGTGTCGCCTTGGCGGGTTACTTGATCGTCGTCGACGGCTGGTATGGCCATGTGCGCGCCACCGGTATCACGGTGCTCGACGAGAACAGCCAACGCGCCGCCACGATCGGCTGGCTGGGCTATTACTGTCCCACCACACCCAGTCGCGGACTGCGTTTCAGCGCCGATATGGAATTAACGCCGCACTTCGCCGCCGAGCACGCTGGACGGCGTGGCCTGCCCCCCCAGCAACCGTGCAGCATCGATTGGAACAACGGACAACATCTCACGAACGGCTGGATCTCGGCCAAGGTACCGTTGCATTTCCTCGTCCGCCGCGGCGAAAAACGACTCGAACGCATTACGGTGCGCAAGAGCGACGACGGCACCGTATCGGCAGTCAACGGCCTAGGAGTTGGCATTCAGAGCTTGTACGTGGCACGGACCGATGGCGTCATCTTTGCCGCCGACGAGATCGCCGCCGGAGGCTCGGCCACGTTGACGAAACGCCCCGACTGGGCAACCGGCCATGAAAGGACGCTCGCTGATGTGTTCGCGGGCGATTGGCTCCGCGCGGCGCAACAAATGGTAAGCAATCCGGCGCAACATTTGCGCCGAGGCTGTTACCTGGCAGTGCTCGATGAAGCGCCGTTTCTGGAAGTCGGCCTGTCCCGCACGCAGAGTCGCAACTTGCGGACAGTCGTTTACGGAATCATGAAGGAACCCCTCGAGCCGTAAGAGGTTCCTCGGCGGTATGCCGAACAGGAGATGTCGCCATGCGAGTCAATGTCGTCAACTTGAAACGCTACTTCGGACCAACACGCGCGGTCGACGACATTACCTTCAGCTTCGCCTCGGGGCAGATTTTCGGATTTGTCGGCCCCAACGGTGCCGGCAAAACGACAACCATGCGCATCATGGCGACGCTGGATGAACCAACGGACGGCGACGTCTTCATCGACGGCGTGTCGGTCACCCAATATCCTGAGAAAGCCCGGCACCTGGTCGGTTATGTCCCCGACAATTTGCCGACACATCGCGACATGTCGGTGCATGATTATCTCGATTTCTTTGGGAGGGCGTATGGTCTGCGGGGCGGGCACCGTAGACAAGTAATCGAGCGGATCGAGGAATTCACGAATCTGCTGGGTATTCGTGAGAAGCCGCTTGTGGCGCTCTCCAAGGGCATGAAGCAGCGCGTCAGCGTAGCCCGGGCGCTATTGCACGATCCGCCGGTGCTGATCATGGACGAGCCGGCGGCCGGCCTCGATCCGCGCGCCCGCATCGAACTTCGCGACTTGTTGAAAATGCTCTCTTGGCAGGGCAAGGCTGTCCTCATCAGCTCGCACATCTTGACGGAGTTAGCGGAAATCTGCGACGGCGTCGTCATTATCGAGCACGGCCGGCTATTGCGTGCGGGCAAACTCGACCGCATCCTCAACCACGCCGACGACGTGCCGAAACGGACCATGCACATCCGCGTCGTCAAGGGCCACGAAGAGTTGTACAAGCACCTCTTGCAACAACCGAGTGTGGACAAAGCCAGCATCCTGGTCGACAACCGGGTCGAGGTCGACGTTCTGGGCGGCGACGAAGCGTGCAGCGAACTGCTGGTGAATCTGGTCAACTCCGGTTTCCGCATTCTCGAATTCACGCAGCGGCGTGCAGGCTTGGAAGAGATCTTCATGAATGTGACCAAGGGCGAAGTGCAGTAAGGTAGCGGCCGGGATGAGGCTGAAATGCCAGTCGGCTTGGACCGGGACCCGAGACCGCGATCGCCGAGGGCAAGTGCCATGAAGTGGGCCCAAGTGTGGGAAAAACTCGACGATGCCATAAATCCGATCGTCGTCAAGGAACTGCGCCAGGCGGTGCAAAGCCGCTTTGTCGTCGCCGTTATCATGTGTTTCCTGGCGATACAACTCATTTTTTTCGGGATCTATCTGATGGCAACCGGCCAAAGCGGCCGGCTTGATGCCATCGACTCCCAGGCTGGGCGCGACGCATTTGCTTGGCTCCAAGGATTGTTGCTGGCCACCGGCATGCTGTTCCTGCCGGCCTATTCGGGACTGCGGCTGGCGGCAGAACGGCAGGAGGTCAACACCGACCTGCTCTTCATCACGACGTTGTCGCCGCGGAAGATCATCTCCGGCAAACTGGCCTCGGCGGCGCTCATCGCTGTGATGATCTTCAGTGTTTGCGCCCCGTTTATGGCCTTCACATACTTTCTTCGCGGCATCGACCTCGGCTCCATCTTTTTTGTCGTGGCGATCGACTTTTTCGTGGTCCTCGGCAGCGTTCATTTCACGGTGTTGCTGGCGGTCATTCCGGGCAATCGTGTATTTAAAGCGATCCTGGCAGTTCTGGGCTTCGGTAGCTTACTGATCGTCTTCGTGTACACGCTCAGCGGCACGATCGTGAAGGTGCAGTTAGGCTTTCCGCCGCCTTTTCAGGACCGCTCCTTTATCGCCATTTGCGGCTCTCTTGCCATGTCGTACCTCTGCTACTGTGGCCTGACGTTTACGTGGTCGGTCGGCTTGATTAGTTCGCCCTCTGCCAATCGCGCCTTGCCGATGCGCCTGTTCATGCTTGCATATTGCGTTGTCAGTTTTGGCATTCACCTGTGGTTCGCCAACAGCTTAGGCCAGCAGGAACCATTCTTCCTATGGATCCTTACGGCCAGCCTGCTCGTTTTTTTCGCCCTGATGATCTCCATTAACGAGCGCGAAACCTGGACGGCGCGGGTGGCTCGCACCATCCCGCGCAACCCGCTTCTGCGGCTACCGGCCATGCTCGTCTACAGCGGCGCCGCCGGCGGCGTGCTGTTTGCCCTGTT
>JANWVS010000325.1 GCA_025056835.1 Gemmataceae bacterium
GGCCCCGGTTTTCAACAAGGCGCCATCCCGGTCGCACCAGCGCAGCCATTCGATGTCGTCCCAATCGTCGAAACGGCCTTTCCAGATTTTCAGGCCGAGGCCGATTCCTGGAAGGAACGTGTCGTCGGTCGGCACATAGCGCATCTCCTGAAGGACGTGGACGCGCAGCCGATTGCACTTCAGGTAATCGCTTGGGTCCCAAACAAGGTAATAAGGCACGCGCAGAAAGGCGTACTTCTCAAGTTTTTCGCCGAGTTCGCCGCCTTCGCTGTTGGAGACAATCTCGATGGCCACGTCCGGCGGCTTGCCGATCATCCAAAAGAAATAGGCGCGATTGCACTTGTGCTTAGGCGGTCCCAGCGGCTTGACCCCCATGGCTAGCACGACGTCCGGCACCACGAAGGCCGGGGCGGCCATGTTGAAAAGACCGATGTTCGCCGCGGCGATAAACGGTTTACCGCCGCCATCCCAAGACGAGGTCAAGGTCTCGGTCAGCAACTTTTGCTGTTTGGAGGAATAAAGGTTGTCCACGGGACTGTCATCCTCCGTCACGATGTGCTCGACATCCGGGATGGGGATGTCGAACGGCACTTCGGCACTGACCGGCGCCTCGTTTTTTTTGCGCGGCTTTCGAGACGCACGTCGAGTCGTCGAAGAGGACATGACCTTTACCCTTCCACTGGCGGCGACGTCGCGGCACCGCCTCTCCGGTTCTTAAATGTATTCACGAAGCGGACCAGACACAAGCTCTCCGGCGGCATCATAGCGCACGGCCACACCGGCCGGCGCCAGGCCCAGGCGACACGCCATGCGGTAAAAGTATTCCATCCCCGCCTGTTCCCGGAAACCGAGGTCGAAACGGATGATGTTGGACAAATAGCGCCGACAGAAGCCTGGGTCGAGACCGAGCAATTTTGCCTCGCGGGCCGCAATCGGACCGATGTTTGCCAAGCCGCGGCGTTTGGCCTCACGTAGAGCATCCGCCACAGGCCCTAAGTTCACTCCATCGCGGACGGCCCAGGCGGCGTAGACGAACGGCAAACCGGTCCACTCCTGCCATTCTTGGCCCAGATCGATGGCGTGGGCAAATCCCGGCAAGCACGCATGCATGGCCCGATCACCGATGACTAGGACCGCATCGGCATCGACGTCATCGGGCCGGGCATCCAACGGCAGCTGGCAAATCTCCGGCCGAACGTGCCACCGCTCGCGCAACAAGATCTGCGCCAGCGCCGCGCTGGTGCGTGAGCCGGCATCGAGAGCCACACGGCCAATCGAGGTCGGTGGGCAACGGCTGAAGAGCGTTACGCTCAACACCGGCCCGTGACTGGCAATGCAGATCTCCGGAACTAAACGATAGGTGCCGGCCCGAAAATACTCGATGATCGGAATCAAAGCGACGTCGAGCCGGCCTTCTTCCAGGTGGTCAGCCAAACAACTCGGAAAATCGAGAATCAGTTCGGCCTCTGGCGCCAGCCGGTCGAGGTCATAAATTAGGGGCTTCGTGTTGAGATAATTGACGGCTCCGATCCGCAAGCAGTCCGCCATCGCTATCTCCTCATTCCATCGTGCCTGATCTGCTCGGCCGACGGCACAGCCGTAGGGATTCGCCCCCTCATTCCACTTTCGGAAGAATGTCGGGTTCAACCTGCAACGCATCGGCAAGCTTATTCATTTGGTTGTACAGACCGACCACCGCCAACAGTTCGCCATGCTGCTCGGGAGTCATACCCAGCTTTTGGGCCGCGGCCGTGTGCGAATTGATGCAGTAACGGCAACTATTCGTGATCGACACCGCCAAGGCGATCATCTCTTTGGTGAGCAAGTCGAGCTTACCAGGTTTCATGATCGCTTTGGCCTGCGACCACACTAACTCCAAATGCTCCGGATGGGCAGCCAGCGCCCGCCAGTAATTCGGCACCCGACTGATCCCCTTGGTGGTTTTGATGTCGTCAAATACGGCCCGCACGCGCGGATCCGCAGTGGCTTCATCAACGAGTTGGACGGTCGGCATCGCGCTTCCTCCGGCAAATCCTGGTTTCGTCATTGTAGCTAGGAATCGACGATGCGCGGGCCGCACAATCTCCAAGAGGCGCCGACTGCCATCGGTGCGCCAGCTGAAAGTTGAGCGGGTGCGGCCGAATTTTTGATTTTTGCCATTGACTTTCGACGAAAAAACGTAAGCCTATATAAACAGAGGAGTGCGCTCGCCCTGCGCCCTCTCCCGCCTGTTTGCACCTTGCCTCGGAAGTTCTTTGGGGGGTCCCGCCGCTATGTTGCAATTCTTCACCGGCCGAAAGTCCCACGATTGCTCCGGCCAAACTCGTCGCGAGTTTTTGTGTGTCGGCGGTTTGTCGGCCTTGGGCTTGTCGCTTCCGCACTACTTCCGCCTCCAAGCGAATGAGCCGCCCGCCAACCGCCGCAACGTCAACTGCATCCTGATGTGGATGCAAGGCGGCCCCAGCCACATCGACACTTTTGACCCCAAGCCCGACGCTCCGGTCGAAATCCGTGGCGAGTTCGGGACGATCCCGACACGAATTCCCGGTTGCCGTATCTCCGAACATTTCCCTCTCCTCGCTCAGCAATTCGACAAACTGAGCCTCATTCGGGGACATGACCCGCAGAACGGCAGCCACGGCGTCGCCGATCACCTCATGATGTCGGGCCACCGCTTCAATCCAGCCCTGCCGTTTCCGTGCTATGGCTCCGTGATCGCCAGGGAACGCGGCTACCGCGACGGCATGTTCCCCTTCGTCCAGCTGGGCCGGGCCATCGACCGCCGCTTCAACGGCGGCATCGCTGGTTTCCTCGGTGACCAATACAACCCCTTTGAAGTCCATGAAGACCCCAACGCACCCCGCTTCCAGGTGCGGGACCTTAGCATTCCTGACCAAGCAGAACGCAGCCGATTGGAACGGCGCTACTCGATGCTCAATGAAGTCGACAATTATCAACGCCGCATCGAAGCCAATACCAGCCAGTCGGTGCAAGCTCGCGACGCCTTCTACGAACGTGCCCACGCTTTGATTACTTCCCCTGCCGCCAAGCGGGCCTTTGACTTGGATCAAGAGCCTGATCGCATTCGCGATCTTTACGGCCGCAACACGTTAGGCCAGTCGCTGCTGCTGGCCCGCCGGCTGATCGAAGCGGGCGTGCATTTCGTGACGGTGACCGACGGCGGTTGGGACACCCACGTCGATAATTTCCGGGCCTTGAAGAATCGACTGCTGCCGAGGCTGGACCGCGGCTACGCGGCCTTACTCCAAGACCTCAGCCAACGCGGCTTGCTCGAACACACGCTTGTTGTCTGGTTCGGCGATTTCGGCCGCACTCCCAAGGTCAACCCCTCCGCAGGGCGCGACCATTGGGCAACCGCCGGGGTGGCAGCTATGGGCGGCGGCGGCGTACGGACTGGTCAGGTTGTCGGCGCCACGAACGCCTTGGCCGAGGTCGTGGTCGATTCCCCTGTTCGACCCCAAGACATAGCCGCCACTATTTACACCGCTCTCGGTGTACCTCTCCACACCTGGTATCGCAGCCACGACGGTCGGCCGATTGAATTGGTCCCGTCCGGGCGACCGGTCCGACAGCTGATTGGTTAAGCGCGAGCATCGCGCGCGCTGGACTGGGCCCGTCGAGCTAGCCAAAAACCAGCGCCAAAAAAGGCGATGACTGCCAAACCGACGGCCGCCCGCTTCCACGGAAAACCTACAAACTCGTCTCGCACGGTGCCCCCGCGGCTGTCAGCCGTTTCACCCGCGGCAGCCTCCGCGGTCACGGTCGTGACGTCGGTTTCCGCCCGATGCCCCGCGCCGGCGTCGACCACGAGTCGATACCGACCAGAAGGCGGTGCCGACAGGACGCACATGCCGTTCTTGTCCGTGATCCCTTCA
>JANWVS010000326.1 GCA_025056835.1 Gemmataceae bacterium
GTCGTCAACCAGATACCGGAGGGGACGATTCCTCCGGAGTTCCTCATCGCGGCAGAGCAGGGGATTCGCGGCGCCTTGCAATCCGGGGAACTCGGCTATCCCGTGATTGACGTCAAAGCGACCCTGACCAACGCAAAAATGGTGGAAGGCGAATCCAACGACGTTGCGTTTCAAGCTGCCGGTACCGATGCCGTTCATCAGGCGCTCCGCGACAATATCGTCTTGTTGGAACCGGTGATGCGCACAGAGGTCACGACGCCGGAAGAATACCTCGGCCCCGTAACGGCTGATTTGAACGCTCGCCGGGCGGAGATTACCAACGTGGTCGCCCGCGGCAAACTGCGCGTCATCGAAGCCCTGGTGCCGCTGGCGAAAATGTTTGACTACTCCGACAAGATTCGCAGTCTCACGCAAGGGCGAGCAAGCTGGACGATGGAACCGAAATCCTACGTGCCGGCGCCGGAAGAAGTCGTGCAACAAATGCTGAATCCGATGGGCTTTTGAAGCATCGCTGTGCGGTGCCGATGCCGTTGGACCCGCGAGGTATTGTGTTTATGGCGGTACTACATCGTCGGAATTTTCTGGCGGCGTCGCTTGCCGCCGGCGCGATGGGCGGTCTAGCGCCGAGGGGGCCGGCCATTGATCCAATCCGGCGCCAGGGACGGCCGCAGCTGCGATTGAGCTTGTCGGCGTATAGCTTTCGTAACGCACTCAATCTCAAGCAGCCGCAGCCGACGATGAACTTGGAAAGTTTCATCGACCTTGCTGCCACGCTGCCGTTGGATGCCGTGGAGCTGACCGCTTACTATTTTCCAGAAACGTCGCCGCGCTACTTGGCCCGGCTGAAGGGACGCTGCACACGGCTGGGGCTGGACGTCAGCGGTACCGCCGTCGGCAACAACTTCTGCCGGACGAATGCCTCGCGCCTGAAGGAGGAAATCGCCCATGTCAAGACGTGGATAGAGCATACATCGCGCCTGGGCGGCAAAACCCTGCGCATCTTTGCCGGTCAGGTTGAACCGGGCGATCATGAGGAACGTGCTCGGCAGCGTTGTCTAGAGGCTATCCACGAGTGTTGCGAACACGCGGGGCAGTTCGGTGTCTACTTGGCCCTTGAAAATCACGGCGGCATCACGGCGACGCCGGACGCCATGCTGGACTTGGTCCGCGCTGTGAAAAGCGAGTGGTTCGGCGTTAACCTGGACACTGGCAACTTCCACACCGCCGATCCGTATGCCGACCTGGCTCGTTTGGCTCCGTATGCCGTGGTGGCCCAAATCAAGACCGAGATTCGACGGGCCGGAAAATCGGCTGAGCCGGCTGATCTCCGGCGCTTGTTACAAATCCTACGAGACGTCAACTTTCGCGGTTATGTAGCCCTGGAACACGAAGCCAACGAGGACCCCAAAGTTGCCGTCCCACGCCATCTGCGGACGTTGCGCGAGCTTTGTTCCTGACCTTCGGCAAGGAACCGTCTCATGTGGAAATGCCCCAAGTGCGGCGAAAAAATCGACGATGAATTCGATATCTGTTGGGCCTGCGGCACGACCGTCGACGGCATCGAAGATCCGCATTTCCTCGACGAAAGGCTTGGGGAATGCCGCGTCGCAGTTGGTCCCGCCGACGGCGTGACGCCGGAGAGCCTCGTCACCCTTGTGAAGTGCTCGACGGCAGCTCAGGCCCACGCGATCCGAGTCCGCTTGGAAAGCGAAGGCATCCCGGTCTTCTTGTTCGACGAATACACCATCGCCATGGACTGGCTTTTGTCCAATGCCATCGGCGGCGTAAAAGTGCAGGTGCCCGAACCGTACCTCGACCGCGCTCGTTCGCTTTTGGATAGGCCCGACGGCGACGAAGATGAGAAAGAAGCGGCCCTTCCCGGTACGACAGCTGCCGAGCAAGTCAACGAACAGGACCCGGTCTCGGAGCAGGACGGGAACCAACGGCGCGAGCTGCCCGACGACCAAGCACCGCTGCCCGATTCCTTATAATGATAATGCTTCCACCACGATCCCGGGGCGTTTCTTCTCATGAACAGGCAAGGTTCGCATGGCTGAGTTGCATCACGAGTGCGGAATTGCCGCGATCTACCACCTTGAAAGCCCGACGCCATCGCCCTTGGCGACGCCGCACGGCCCCAATCAGGTTTCCCGCCTGATGCCGCGAATGCTGCTCGATCTTCAGAATCGGGGGCAGCTGGCGGCAGGGTTCACGACCTACAATCCGGAACGCGATAAAATCCTCGACACCCACAAGCAAATCGGCACGGTGATCGAAGCGTTTCGACTCAACCATCAAGCTAAGGCCGAAAGCGTGATGCGCGAGTACGCTGGTCGTGCGGCCATCGGCCACGTGCGCTACGCCACGTGCGGGAGCAACGACCGCAGCCATGCGCAGCCGTTCCAGCGCTATCACGGTCGCAAATGGAAATGGTTCAGCATCGCCTTCAATGGTCAGCTGGCCAACTTCGCCGAGTTGCGAGATCATTTGCTGACGCGCGAAGAATATCATTTGACGCGGAACGTCGATACGGAAGTCATTTCACATTACCTCAGTTATGAACTACGCCACGACGATCGGCCCGATTTGTTCGAAGTTTTTCGTAATCTCAGCGAGAAATTCGACGGCGCGTATAATCTCGTCTTCCTCAACGCCATGGGGGAGATGGTCGTGTTGCGCGACCCGAAGGGGTTTCGACCGCTTTGCTATGCCATCGATGGCCCACTCTTTGCAGCGGCCAGCGAAAGCGTGGCCTTGGCCAACCTGGGGTTTCAAAACATTAAAGACCTCGAACCGGGGTCAATGATCTTGATCCGCGACAACACGATTCGGATTGACCGCTTTGCGCGTCGCAAGGGATTTTCGCACTGCTTCTTCGAGTGGATCTACTTTGCCAACGTGGCCAGTACCATCGATGGCCGAAGCGTGTATCTGTCGCGTGCCGCCTTGGGCCGGGAGCTGGCAGTACAGGAACACAAATTAGGGCGCGTGACGCTGGACGACGATACCATCGTGGTGCCCGTGCCTGACACCGGCAAGGCGGCCGCCGATGCCATGGCCTATGAGCTCGGGGTTCCTTCGGTCGAAGGTTTGATGCGCAATCGTTATGTCGGTCGGACCTTTATTGAGGGCGTGAATCGCGCGGACCGTGTGCGGATGAAATACACGCCGTTGCGGGAAGTGCTGGCCGGCAAGCGCGTCTTGCTGATCGAGGACACGATCGTCCGGAGCACGACGCTCAAGTCCTTGTTGCACCACATTCGCGAGCGCGGCGGGGCCAAAGAAATCCACGTTCGCGTGGCTTGCCCGCCGATCGTGGCGCCGTGTTTTTACGGCATCGATATGTCCACGATCCAGGAATTGTTTGCTCCCCGTTTCATGAGAGGAGACCAACCGACAATTGCCGAACAGGAGGCGATGGCTAAGGAACTCGGTGCCGACAGCTTGTTCTACCTGCCGTTGGAGGCAGTGGCTCGCTGCATCGGGCTGCCGGAAAGCCAATTGTGCCGAGCTTGTCTGACCGGTTTGTATCCGACCGAGGCGGGCAGCCGATTGCATCAGTTGGCGCTGATTCAGCGCAGTGGTGCAACCAACAACGGTCGAACGTATGAATTACGAGCTGCCGCTACCGGCTGTGGCGAACCCTGACTTCCCCTGGAATTCCCGGATTACCGTGCCATAATGAAATGCAGCCGCGGAGGGCGTGGTTTCTGCCGCAACATAGGGAGAATTTGCCGTTGACAAGGAGATTGGACTGCGGCATACTCCCGCCGCAATTTCCGGAGAAATCGACATTGCGCTCCAAGCGGCGCGCGGGGGCAAGCGCGGACTCTAGTTCGCGGCGCCATGGAGAAGGGGTAGACTA
>JANWVS010000327.1 GCA_025056835.1 Gemmataceae bacterium
CAGCTCACTCGCCATCGACGGCAGGTATTCCTCCAGCGCCATGCCCACCGTGGCCGAGTGTTCGCGCAGCTTGCCGGCGACCGCCAGCCGCGCGGTCTCTTGCAGGACGGCGCCGAAACTTGGCGAACCAGGCCAAGTGTTCCAGTCCATGTTAACCGTACTGGTGAACAACACGACTTTGCCGCGATAGCGCCCGGCAAACCGAGTTTTTCCCGCCGCGGCGTCGGGCCGAGTCAGCGGCGGATTCCATTCGAGCATGGCCGGGTCGGTCGTCGACAATTTTTTGTCAAAGGGTACGGCGGCGCCTTGGGCCAGCTCGGGCATGAAGGTCATAATCGTGCGGGCGGTGGAGTCGTCCGTGGCCTTGGCTTCGACGTAGCTCTTAAACCGCGCCGAGGTGAGACTCACTTTATCGTCGTCATCCTTGAACGCCCGCAGCGGCAATTCGAGAAATTGACTTTCCTGGGCGTGCAGGGAGAAGAAGTGCTCGGCGGGGGCTGTGATCTTGCGCAATAGTTGGGCGGGCAAGAGATTCACCTCGCCGCGGTACAACAGGCGGTTGTAGGCCTCGAGATTGTCCGCCGCTTTGTCACCCAGGGTGATCAATAAACCGCCGCCTCGCCGGACGTGCGCCTCCAAGCGTCGCGGGTCGCCGGGGGAGAATTGCCCCACATCGCACAGGGCGATCAGATCGTAGCCCGCCAGTTCATCATCCGGCACGTCGGCGAATTGGCTGGCGTTGATGACTTTCGGGCGCAACGGCGCCCATTTCGGTTCGCTGCCCTTGGGAAAGGGATTCAGGGCCAGGCGGAGGTACTCGGTGGCGCGGTCGAATTTGTCGACCGACGGCTTGCCGTTGACCAACAGCACCGGAATGATGTCCTTAACCGTCACGATCGCCGACCGGATGTTGTCCAGTTCGAGGGCATCGTCCTTGTGCTCGAGCCGCACCTGCACGGCGTACACGCCGGGATCGGGAAATCGGTAGTCGAAACTGATTTCTGTCGATTCTCCCCCGGGCAACTGTCGCAGCAGCTCTTGGGCCACGACGCGCGGTTGCAACGGTGCATCGCTGCCGACGGCGCGTGCTTTGCCCACGAGCAATTCCACCCGGATATTGGTCTTCACGTCCTTGGCGAAGTTTTGCACCGTGGCTTTGATGGGGGCTTTCATGCCGGTCGTCAGGAACGGTTCGTCAATGTTGAGGCTGGTGACGGCCATGTTGGCGATGTCGTCGCGACCGACGTCGATGAACACTGTCCGAGCCAAGGCCTGGATGTCGTCCCAGGGTTTTTTCGTTGCCGTCTCCCCGGCTCGCGCCGAGTCGATCGGCGGCATGCCGGCCCAAGTGGTGCGCTGCAAGTCGGTGAAGAAATAGACCATTTGCGAGGGGAAGCGTCCCTTGGCTTCGGCCAGTTTTCCTGCCACCATGGTCAGCGTTGCCGGCAGCGAGGAATTGCCGTGGCTGGGTCGGATCGCCTCGACTTCGCGAATGACTTTGTTGGCGCTGGGCGAAGCCTCCCCAACAATCCAGGTCGGATTGTCCTTCATGAGCAACACACTGAAACCATCCCCCGCCGGGGCTTGCTTGATCTTGGCGATCGCCAAGCGTCGTGCCGACTCAAATAGGGCCTGGCCTTCGACGGCGGCGTTCATGCTGAGAGAACCATCCAAGACCAGCACGTGATGCACGCGCGCCCCGGCGGTCGGCGCTCGTCGCCCCCCATCGGGCCAGATCATGGCCCAAAGGTTTTCCGCCCAGGGGGTTGCCGCTGCCATAGCGAGCACCACCAAGGCCACCACTCCCACGCGAATGAGCAGCAGGATGAGTTGCTCCAAGCGCAGACGGCGCGTGTTTTGCTTGACGGCGGCCAGCAAAAAACGCATCGCCGCCCACGTGACGATGCGATAGCGTCGGCGGTTGAGCAAGTGAATAATGATCGGCACGGAAACGGCCCCCGCGCCGACGCCGATCGTCGTCCACAGCCCGAAAAATGCAAACAACATCGCGTCCGTTCTCCGTACGCGCTGACAGCGGCACCCTATGAGCCGCGACCTGGCAGGGCCGCGGCGCCGACGGCAGCGTCGCGGAATGTTCGCCTCATTTCGACCGAGTCAGCCGATGCGCCAAATAGCTCGACAGGGCCACGTTAAGCGGCGTATCCGTCCTTAATTGTACATAGTCGATGTTCTGGTCGCGGCAGCCGCGCTGCAAATCCCGCACAAACTTGCTGATCTGTTCGAGATAGCCGTCCCGCAAAGCGCGCGGATCGGTCAAGATGTCGGGGTACTGCTCCAGGCCGCGAAACAACGTCGCCTCCTGGAAAGGAAACGTCAGCTCGGCTCCGTCGAGTACGTTCCAGAGCACGACTTCATGCCGCTTGTGCCGCAAGTGCTTGAAACCCGTCAGGATCTCGTGCAACTCGTCGAACATGTCGCTGATGACGACTACGATCGAGCGGCGCGTGAAACGTTCTGCCAGTTCATGCAACAACGGCCCCATGCGCGACTTCGCTCGCCCCGCGCCCAGGTTCATCAACCGCACCATTTCTTTCAACTGCGAAGGTTGGCTCGAGGGCTTGAGAAAATGCCGAACTTCATGGTCGAAGGTGATAAAGCCCACGCTGTCGGACTGGTTGGTGATCAGATAGGCCAGCCCCGCGGCGGCCATGCAAGCGTAGTCGTACTTGGTGATTTGGCCGGAGCCGTAGTTCATCGACTCGCTCGTGTCCAGCAGGATCCAGCAGATGAGATTGGTCTCCTCCTCATATTGCTTCAGATAAAAACGACCCGTGCGGCTGTAGACTTTCCAGTCGATGTGTTTGATGTCGTCGCCGGGGACGTATTCGCGGTGTTGCGCGAATTCCACGGAGAAGCCGTGGTAGGGGCTTTTGTGCATCCCGGAGATGTAGCCTTCGACGATCAGCCGCGCTTGCAATTCCAAGCCGCGGACCTTGGCGAGCGTCAACGGATCGAGGTAACGCTGGGGATCAGCCGCGGGATTGGTTTTCGTCGGCACGGGCGAACACCTCGTATCCGATTCGGGTTGCTGTCGCGGCGCTGGGCACAACGGCTTGGCGCCGTCTGCGCCGCCTCCGCGGAACCTTTATTGTATCACAACCGACCGCGGTGCGCGTAACAATGGCACAGAGCGACTGCCAAGGCGTCGGCGACGTCCGGCGGTTCGGGAACCTGTGCCAAGCCCAGCTCGCGCTGAATCGTCCGCTGCATTTGTTCTTTCGAGGCCCGCCCGCTGCCGGTGATGGTCTTTTTGATCCGCGTGGCACTGTAACTGACCACGGACACTCGGCGTTGGGCAGCCGCTAGCAAAATAGCGCCGCGGGCATGGCCCATGAGGATCGCCGTCCGCGGATGTTGGTAGTGGGCGTAGAGCTGTTCCACGGCCACCGCCGCCGGCTGAAATTGGTCGAGCAGCTCGGCGACCCCTTGATACATCGCCAGCAGCGACTCGGAAAGGCCGTCGCGGGCTTTGTCGGTACGAATGACCCCTGCCTCGCAAACGCTGAGCCGCCGTGGACTCACATCGACCAGGCCGTAGCCGGTCACACGTAGTCCCGGATCAATGCCGAGGACGCGAACCATGCAACCATTCCTTTCCTTGCCCAACAGGCGGCGACGGCCTGGTAGCGCCGACGGCGATGTATCGACCTCGGCGTTTGCGCCGCGGTTGGCCGAATCGACTCAAGCCATGCGCCAGATCGTCCCGGTCGGCAGGTCTTCCAGCTTGACCCCCAGCTGGCTCAAGCGGTTGCGGATCTGATCGCTCAGGGCGAAGTTCTTGGCCTTGCGCGCTTCGGCGCGGACGTCGATGAGTAATTGCAGCAAGGCGTGGA
>JANWVS010000328.1 GCA_025056835.1 Gemmataceae bacterium
CATAGGCAGTATCGTAATGGGCAGCCAGGACGACAGCGCGGCTACGGTCCCGACCGGGAATCACGACGACGATGTTCCGTTCGGCGGCTTGTTCTTGATTTGCCTGCCAGCCCTCCATCCACGAGTAATCGAAGTCGGTCTGCCAGCGAAAGCGGTGTTCGCCGACAACCGCCGGGACGTTAGGCGCCGTGGCGGCGACTTTCTGGCGGTGATAGTCCGCCAGGAAATCGGCCAGAGCGTCCAGGTGCCGACCGGCATAGGGAAGCAGCCGTTGCGTGGCGGCGTCACGGACACAATCGGCGTTGTTCTTGTTGAGGAATCGCCCCTCGGCCAAGATGGTCAACAGTTTCCAGAACGCAGTTTCAAACGACCGCCGCGAAGTGGCATGGTAGGTTAAGGACTCAGGGGTTCGGGCCCCGGGACGTCGCGGCAACGGCGTCTCCTTAGGCTCGAGGATCGCCGTGACGCCATCGTAAATGTTGGCCGTCGGCAAGGTTTCGAGCCAATCCTTGAGGGGGACCTCGCGCGGCACTGCGGCCAAGTCGTGGGCCAGACGGCGCGGCAGCGGTGTGTTGCCGCGCCCATGATAGGCGTCCACCAGGTTTCGCACAGCAGCGACGACATCGCTCGGGGACGACGGCTGGGCCAGGGCCAGCAGTGCCATCGGCAAAGGACGACGATGCAGCCGCGGCCAAAGCTCTACCGGTCGTTGCCAGGCGTCGTGGCCGACTCGATACTGGGCCCGCACAGCCTGCGGGCCGGCACCGTCGCCGGGAACCGTCGCATAACAGGTGAGGTAACCCAGAGGAGCTTCGTCGAGCAACAGGGCCTTTTGTTTTTCGTTGCAGTAATACGCGGCGACAGTTCGATGCCAGAAGACCTCGTGGCGGCCGACGCGTAGGGCCGGGTAAACGAAGCGATAGCCGAATACGCCTCCCGCCAGCACTGTCTCCATCGCTTGTTTAATATCATCCAGTGCGGCGCTGGGGCCATCGAGAAGCAAGCGTCCTTCCAACGTCCACAACTGCACGTTGCGCGCCAACGGCTTGTCGTATAAGCGAACGTCGTCGGGATCGCTGCTAAACAGGGCGTGGAGCAATTTGTCTTCGCTTTCACTGCCTGGCGGTAGGGCACAATCCCGTTCCACGCGGTCCCAACGGCGGCGCCGACGGATGGTGTTGCGGACCAATGCCGGCGGAACGTCATCGTTGCGGCCGGGCGCCGGCTCATGCAGCAGTCCCGCCGGTGGGACGCGAAGGCCCGTCGCTGCATCCGGTGCAGCGGCGTGGAGCAACAACGGCACTTGCAAAGCCAGCGGCAACTCGTGGTGCAAGCGGAGTATCTCTGGCATTCCCCAGTAAACGAGGCTGGCAGGCGACGGCAGCAGCTGAAGCCGTCCCTCGAGATAGGCCTGGCGCGCCGACGCCGGGAGCTGTCCAAACGGGCGAAAGGTGAGGAGGTAGCGGATTGCCGTGAAATCCGCGCCGTCGTCGGCGAGGTAGGGCCGCGTCCAATCCGGCAGCGATTCGTCCCAGCCGGGCAGAGGCGCCTGGCCTTGTGGCAAGATGCGAAAGCCGGTCGCCGCCAACTCGTCGTGGGAGGGTATGTCGAGGCGGAACACGGTCCGCA
Organism: Gemmataceae bacterium; assembly: GCA_025056835.1. Taxonomy (GTDB): domain Bacteria; phylum Planctomycetota; class Planctomycetia; order Gemmatales; family Gemmataceae; genus JANWVS01. Next base: position 1,630 of record JANWVS010000328.1, read on the forward strand.
GCAGGTTCGTCAGAAAACGTGGGCCTGCGTCGGCGACGGCGCTTGCCGCACCGTCCGCGAAGCTCTTCCAGAAAGCGCGTCCGGGACCTTGGTCGCTGCCGCCGAAAAGGGTCCAACGCAGCCGGCCGAATTCATCGATGGTTTGACTGAGGGCCAAAGGCGTCAACACCACGCAGGCATCATGACGCAAGCTGCCGGTCCGAGCTTGCAAGGGTTCGGGCCAGTAGACATTGCCGTAAAGCAGCCGCGGCGCGAATCCGTGCCCGTGGCCGCCGTGGGTCAAGGCCCGCGTCCGTTCCACCAGCTGCGCCGCGATTTGGGCCAGACCTGGTTGGAGTTGGCCGGCTTCGTCGAACTCGTCCACATACCACCCGTTGGGGTCTTCGGGGTTGAAGACGCCGGATTCGCGGTCGACTCCGGTATACGGAGTCCAACCCCGGCGCGGCGGCGGCGTAAACTCCGAATAGGCGTCGATCGGATACAAGCCGGCGCCGCGAAACAAGGGGGCGGACGGTAGAAGTTGGTGCCAACCCGAAGACGACATAGGCGCGCTTCCTCATCGGCGGTAAGGGTCCGGACGCCGTCGCAATGTTACACTTCAATCATCGTGCCTTGCTGCATCGTCGGCAATGGGCAGGCGGCGGCATCGAGCGAATCGGGATAGTGAATCAGACGAAGTTTGCCGCGGATTTCCTCCGGCGCCGTCAGTAAATCGTCCACGACCGTGTGCATGAAGGGGGAGTTGCTGGCTTCATGGATGATCAAGTCGCCGTCGGCCAGCCAGGCCAACAGAGTTGGGTCGAACAGCGTGTCGCAACTATAACTCAAGCACCGACCGCCCGCCGCCAGCTTGACCGCGATGGTCGGCACGCTATGAATCGTCGGCCGGGTGTACACGGCAAACGGTCCGATTGCTACCGGCCCCGACTCGGATACCAGCCGCAGGTCGACAAACTCATCGAGGCTGCGGCGGCGCGGCGGTGCCCCGGCTGCTTCGACGACCCATTCCATCGACCCCGCTAAAACGCCGTGCCACAGCCGCTCAGCCGCCGCGGCATGGGTGTACACGATCAGCGGCCGCTCCAGAACGAAGCGATAATAGTAGGCGAGCATCTCTAGTCCCGAGACATGATCGCCGTGGAGGTGCGTCAGGACAACAGCCTCGAGGTGCGCGGCGTCGCAACGCACGCCAGCCGCCTGCGACGCTTCGCGCATCATCTTCAAAATCGGATGCGGACAATCGACGAGCAACCAGCGGCCTTCGCTCTCGACGGCAAAGCACGACGAATAATGCTTGGTGGCAAACGCATCGCCGACCCCGAGGCAAAGCAATCGCATGCCGGACATGGAGTCGTTACCTCCGCAAGGGGTTTGCATCGCGCCGGAGCATCGGACGCTTTCAGGGTCGAGGGGATTCAACCGGCGCGCCGCGGCCGCGCAATGGGTGATCGCCGTCATGATAGCGATGGCACGCAACACAGTCGTGCCGCACGCCGCGCACCCACGGGGCGGCCGTAGGCCCCTCCCGAACGTGGCAGTGTAAACACAAGACCAGGCCGGGCACCAGAACGTCGGCTTGGGTGCGCGACTCGGCGGCGCCGGCATGACACGTCAGACAGGCCATGCTCCGATGGGCGCCATGATCGAACTGAGCGTGTTCATACCAAACCGTCGGAATCTCCGCTGTAACACGTTGCTCGGCCGTCAGCGGTCCATGACATTTGCCGCAGGTGCTCGGTCCGAACAGAATGCGCTCGGCGGCGTTGATCCGGCGCTCCAGTTCGTCGCCTAGTTTGGCTTTCAAGGCGCCTTGCTTGGCCTGTTGCTCGGGCCGGGGGCGCAGGGGCTGTTCGAGCAATGGCGCGAATTCCTTGGTGAGCTGGGCCGTGAAGAAGCCGCGCAGCCAACCGCGGACCTCGCCGGGCTGGTGCCGATGGCGGAGGGACTCGCGGCTGGCGAACACGGGACTCTCGCCGGGAACGGGAAACGTCAGCGGATGGCAGGCCTGGCAGTGTTGTTCGTAAGTGATCGGCAACATAGCGGCACCTGCCGGGCGAACGGGTTGCGCCAGGCCGCGCGGCAAAGACCCGCTGGGATCGGGCCAGCCTTGCTCGACCCGATGACACGAAGCGCAATCGAGCTGCACCGGCGTTCGGTCGTCGTCGCCTGGTCGGCGATAGCGTTCGCGCTGCTCGGCGGGGATGTCGGCCA
>JANWVS010000329.1 GCA_025056835.1 Gemmataceae bacterium
TCGGGAAAATCGCATCCGTATCATGCTCATGATGAATAAGACAACCTTGTTCGAGCGGGCCAAAGTAACGATACGCGATGAGCCATAGTCGACTGTCCGACGCTCGTTCAGGTAGTGCGGGTGTGGAGCAGCGAATCAAGTTCGCCAGCGGCCGGCGAATTCCGTCCGTTGGGCGTGCGGTATGGCGTAAGTTCATGATTTGGCACCCCATCCGAATCATCCTAGCAGAGTCAAAGGATCGAAGCATGAAAAAAGTCGATCATCGCGGTGTTACCGCAACTTGGAGGATCACGGAGAGTCCCTAAGAAAGTGGCTCGCAGCTCAGGACCGCTGTTTGTCGTGAGCGATCAGGCAATGGATAAAGTATATGGCCCCCTGTTTTGTGACGATGAGGTGACATAATGGCCGCGGCTCGGGTGAGTGTCGAAGCGATCGTTGAAATTCCCCGCGGAAGTCGCAACAAATACGAGTTTGACCATAGCACAGGATCGATCCGGCTGGATCGCGTGCTGTATTCATCGGTTCACTATCCGACGGATTACGGATTCATTCCCAACACACGTTCGGCCGACGGCGATCCCCTGGATGTCTTGATTATTGTCGAGGAACCGACGTTTCCGGGTTGCCGCGTAAGTGTGCGTCCCATCGGTGTGCTGTTGATGCGTGATGAAAAGGGACTGGACGAGAAAATTCTGGCCGTGCCGTTGGCGGATCCACGTTTCGATGGTATCCAGGACATCAGCGAGATCCATGAGCATTGGTTGGCGGAGATCCGCAACTTCTTTGCAACGTACAAGATGTTGGAGGGGAAAGAAACTCAAGTGCAAGGGTGGCAGGGCGCGGCCGATGCTTGGGCCGTTTTACAACGCTGCGGTCTTACCTAAAGGTCGGCCCCGACACGTCGGCGGTCCGCGGCGGTTCCTGGGCGAGAGTAGTCATCGTTTGCGGAGTCGTTGCCGCGCCGTCTTGAGAATTTCGGCGTGGTCGAAAGCTAGAGGAGGTGGTTTTCGGAGCGGGAACCAAGCAACTTCGGCCGCGTCGTCGTTGGGCCGCGGTCGAACACGGCGTGGATCAAGGTGAGCAAGGTAAACGACACTGATGGTGCGTCCCCGGGGATCGCGGTTCGGTGCGCCGAAGGTAGCAAGTTGTTCCAGTCGACCGACCCGAATACCCGTTTCCTCTTCAAGTTCACGACGGGCGGCAGCATCCAAATCTTCTTCGATCTCCACAAAACCGCCAGGCAAAGCCCATTTGCCCGCGAATGGCGGATGCTTGCGGCGAATCAACAGCACGCGCGGCGTGCGTTCGCGGCTGACGAGCACCACATCCACCGTCACACAGGGTCTGGGGTGTTCATACGTAAAGGGCATTGTTGAGAGTTTAGGAACTTGTTTCGGCGGGGAATTGCGGCATAAAGCGTAGGATTCCCGAAAGCAACAACAGCACCAATCCCAAAACAATGAGAACGCCGAGCCACAAGCGAGCGTTGGCGCGCATACCGGCGAAGGCATTGGAACGACCGGCCAGGGCTGAGCTTATGAAGAACATCACCAAAGCGATCAGCAATTTGGCGCCGAACAATAGATGGAACCAGAAGCGCATCTCCGGGTTGAAATCTTTCCAACGGCGAACACCGAGGAAGGTCCAGAAACCCGACGCAAGGAAGACGACGATCATGGTATGGACGAAAATCCGCCAGCGCTGGATCACTGCCTCGTGGAGCAGGCTGCGCTGTGATGGTTCCAATCGTTCCCGAGCGGGAAGGAGCACGAAACGCATGAAGATCGGCACGCCGATGGCCAGCGCTGCGGCGATGAGGTGGAGCCAACGGGCAAGCAGCATGCCCCAGTAATTCAAGTCCATCAAAATGGGATGCTCCTTAGCGAGGCCGACACCTGGAAGCTCTCAAGGCGCCAAGCGTTCGCATGTCCAGCTGCCGTCGGGCAGCAGCCGGTAACGCAAACGGTCGTGAAGGCGGTTGTCGCGACCTTGCCAGAACTCCATCATGGATGGTGCCAAGCGATAGCCGCCCCAATGAGCGGGGCGCGGAATGTCGTCGCGTCCGGCGAACTGTTGCTCGAGAGCGGCCATTCGCTCTTCGAGGAAGCGCCGATCGGGAATCACGGTGCTTTGCGGCGAAATCATGGCACTCAGGCGATGGCCGCGCGGCCGATTGCGAAAGTAAGCGTCGGACTCCGCGGCAGAAACAATGCTTACGACGCCCTCGACGCGCACCTGCCGGGCCAAGGGCGGCCAGTAAAAGACCAACGCGGCTCGGTTGTTGGCCGCAAGCTCCACGGCTTTCGGGCTTTGGTAATTGGTATAAAACGTCAAGCCGCGCTCGTCAAAGCCGCGCATCAGCACGATCCGAGCAGCTGGAAAGCCGTTGAGACCGATGGTGGCCAGGGTCATGGCCCCTGGCTCGGGCAAATCGGTGGCACAGGCCTCAGCATACCACTGCCGGAAGAGCGGCCACGGCGTTGGGGCCGCGGATTCTACATCGAGAAGGGAAAAATCGCCGGTCGCCATAGGCGCAGAAAAAGTCCCGCTGAAGAATCTTTCGGCGTCGCCCAGTCACCGAATTCATCATGCAGCGGGACAACTTTCATACTATCCTCAGCTAGGCGAACTGCAAGAGATTTTTTTGAAAAATTTTCAAATTTCGCTTGCGCGACAGACAAGCTCCCTATTTCATCGACAACTTCACCGGTGCGGGGGCAGGGTAGTGTTTGACGATCTCTGCCAGCATGTCCGCATAGTCGTGGGGGATCGGCTCGAATGCCGTGATTTGAAACAGGTTCATGAGTTCGCGGGTCCGCTCGATCTTGTTGGCTGCGGCCATGCCGGCTTTGAATTTGGCCAAGATCTCGTCGGCGACGGCTCCCTTACGATAAGCAATCGCCGCAACAGGAAATGTTTCCGAGGTCTTGGCGATTTTTAAGCGAGCAGCACAACCGGGCTTGATGCTTTGGTAATTCTCCCAAGCCACATTTTCGACGATGGCGGCGGCGACGCGGCCGGCGCAAACGTCGTCGAGAGCACCTTCGGTGCTGGCCGGGCGCGTGACAGTTCCGAAGAATTCCCTCGGTTCACACTGACCGCAGACGGCGCAACACTTATCGAGGAAAAGCCGACAATGTTCTTTGCTTTTTTTCGGCAGGGCGATGTCCAGCCCCTTGAGGGCGATGAAATCGCCGGCGTCTCTGTCCTTGCGCGTCACCAAGTAGGCCTTGATGAAACGATGGCGATTGATCGCGATCATCAACGGCACGAGGTCATCGTAGCGTTGTGTCACCCAAGCGAATTCGACCCCTTGGAAGACGCCGAATTGGATTTCGTCGGCGCGAAGTTTACGGCTGACTTCGAACGGATCACCCCCGACGACCATTTCACTATCAATTCCGGTACATTGCTTGGTGAGATCGTTGAATGAGGGAGCAAATAGCTGCACGAAGATCGGCGGCACGTCGACGAAAATGCTCTGCGTCATACCGATGCGGATCGGCGTGCGGCTTTTTTCGACTGCCAAGTTCGTCGACACCGATAACCCGACGGCGGCGCTGGCGACCCAAGCGAACAAAAGACGCGGCATGAACGATCTCACGATGATTGGCGGCGGTGACACAACAATCGCCGGCCGGTCCACGGCGAACCGGCCTGTTAGGCTGTTCGGTGTGCGACGGCTTAGCGCGCGGGCACGCGATAGCCGCCAGCGGTCACGCGCTCCAGCGCGGCCAGGGCCAGGGCATGTTCGAACAGCGCTTGATTCAGCTGGGCCGTCGCTTGGTCCTCCAGCGCACGGACACGCAGGTATTCCTCACCGCTGGCGTTGCC
>JANWVS010000032.1 GCA_025056835.1 Gemmataceae bacterium
TACCGCGCACCAACCGCCGCAGGTCGTAGCCGTGCGCGATGGTGTCTCGTGCCAGCCAGGCAAGCAATTCCGGATGACTGGCCGGATTGGCGGCGTGCATCTGATCGAGCGGCATGACCAGCCCGCGGCCAAAGAAGCGGTGCCACGTCCGGTTGACCAAATTGCGGGCAAAGATGTCCCGTTGGTCCGGCTCCAGCGCCGTTTCGACCAGCTTGGCCCGCAAGCTGAACTGCGGCGGCGCGGCTGGCTTCTTGGCCTTTTTTGCCTCGTCGAGCCGCGTTTGCTCCCGTTTCTTCTCCTCCGCCGTCGGTTCCCGCAAACCGGGCACGTCGAGCGTCTTGCCGGACAAGAACATCACCGGCGCCACCTTTTCCTTGGCCTTGTTGGGAATGTATTTAACGACGCCGAAGTCCTTCTCCGCCAGGAAGCCGCCGTTGTCCACCGTCCGCGCGAAAAACGACTTCATGCCGTAGAAGTGGTCCTGTTTCCATTCGGGCACGTGCGGATGGTCGTGGCACTGCGTACAGCTGACGTTGACGCCGAAGAAGACCGTGCTGACATCGATGGTCAGCTTGTTGAGGTCTTTGACCCGCGCTTTGAGAAACTCGCTCGCTCCGACCGTCGCGGGATTGGCTTCGTCCGGCAGCATCACCGCTCGGAAGATCTTGTCCCAACCTTCGTTCTTGGAAAGGCTGGCGACAAGATAATCGCGCAGGGCCGTCTTTTTGACTCCCTTACGGCCCGACTCCTCCGCCTGGAGCAAGGTGTGCAGCTCGTTCGCCTGATGGCGCACGAATCCCGGCGAGGCCATCAGGCGGTCCACCAGCTTCGCTTTCTTATGGGGATCGCGGTCGGCGAGGTAGGCATCCAGCTCCGCCGGCGTGGGAATACGGCCCACCAGGTCGAGCGTCACCCGCCGCAGGTAGGCCGCATCGTCGGCCGGTGGGGCCGGCGTCATCTTCTCCGCCGTCAGAAGCGCGGTGATGTAATGATCGATGGCCGCTTCGACGGGCTGGTCGACCGACAGCAGTGTTGGTTCTTCGCCGCAGATCAGCGTCGTCAGACCGGCCGCCAGGGCGAACGCCAGGCAGATGCGATGATGATTCACGGTTGGCCCCATGCCAGGCAGGCGATGTTAAAAGTGTGGGACTAGGAGGGTCACGTTAACTTTAGCCATGATCGGCCGTCAGGGCAAGTAGAATTTCGGCGAGACGACGTGCCGACTTGCTTTCGCACGATTGTCGGGCGAGAATAGGACCATGCGCATCGCCATCGGTCAGCTCTGGCAGGAATCGAACACCTTCAATCCCGTGCCGACGACTCGCAGCGACTTCGAGCCGCTGGGCATCTACTTCGGCGACGAGCTGGTGTCCAAGCTCGCCGATGTCAACGAGTTGGGTGGTTTCATCCACAGCGTCCGTTCGTGGCCGGAGATGCCGCAACTGGTGGGCTTGGCTCGTTTCGGGGCTTGGCCGGGCGGTCCGGCAACGCCCGAGACCATCGCTGCGATCCTGCACGACTTCGTCGCAGCCCTGGAAAAAGCCCTGCCCGTGGAAGGCATCTATCTTGCCTTGCACGGTGCGATGGTAGCCGACGGCATGCCGGACGTCGAAGGGGAATTGTTGGGCCGGGTGCGCACTATTGTCGGTCCGACGGTACCGATCGTGGCGTCGCTCGATCTCCACGCGAACGTGACGCAGAGGATGGTTGCCGGAGCGGAAGCCCTGGTGCTGTACCACACCGCCCCGCATATCGACGTCTTCGAGACCGGACAGCGGGCCGCGAAGGTACTGCGACGGTTGGTGGTGGACAAGGTGCGGCCGCAGACGGCTTTCGTTAAGTTGCCGCTGGTTGTGCCCGCCGAACGAGCCAACACGCAAGACCCGGCCAGCGTCAGTTTCGGTTTCCGCGAGTTTTTACAACGGGCCGAGGCTGACCCGGAGGTGATCTGTGCCGGCCTGGCCACCGTGCAACCGTGGCTCGACATTCCGGAGTTGGGTTCGGCGGTGGTGGTCACGGCCACCCATCGCGGCAAAGCCACGGCGTTGTGTCGCGAACTTGCCGAGGCGGTCTGGCAGCGGCGGCGGGATTACCTCCCAGAGCTTGTCGACCTGGCCGAGGCGGTGCGTCTAGCCCACGAACAGTCCGACGGCCTGATCGTACTCGGCGACGCGGCCGATGCCACCAACTCCGGCAGCACCGGAGAAGGGACGGCGATCCTGGCCGAGCTAGTCAAGTATGCCTGGCCGCGGCCGGCGCTCACCACCATGGTTGCTCCCTACGCCGTCGCTGAAGCCGCGCACCGCGGCGTGGGCGCGCGCTACACGGCTCGACTCGGCGGCGTCCGCGAGCAGCGCTATTCCCGGCCTTTAACGCTGGAGGTCGAAGTCGTCCGCTTGTTCGACGCTCGCTTCACCCTCACCGGCCACATCGGCCGGAATATGCCGATCAATATGGGCCCATCGGTGGTCTTGCGTCATGGCAATGTCTACCTGCTGGCCACTACCCACTCGGGGCCGCAATTCGCGCCGGCGTTCTTTCAATGTGCGGGGTTCGATCCCTTCGCGGCGAGCCTCGTGGTGGCCAAAAGCCCGTGTGGCTTTCGCGCAGCCTACCAAGATCGGGCCAGGCGCATCATGATGGTGCGGTCGCCAGGCTGTGCGCCATCGGAGTTTTGGCGCCATCCGTATGCCCGGATTCCGCGGCCGCTGTGGCCGTGGGATGAGGGGTTGAGCTGGTCGGCCGCCCCGGCTTGAGTTGTCGGGAGGAGCGACAGCGTTGCGTTGGCGCGGCGTGGTCGGGGGCGCTATAATAACGAAATTGCCGGGGAGGTGCCGGCGGGCCGCGGGAGCAACCTTCCCTTCCAGAATCAGGATACGCTGCGCATGCCGATCCGGTTCAAGTGCGAGCATTGCCATAAGCCGCTCAGCGTCAAGGAGACGTTGGCGGGAAAGCGAGCGGCTTGCCCGGCGTGCAAGAAACCGATTTTGATTCCCGCACCGACGGCAGCACCGGCCAACATCGAGGACTTTGCGGCCGCCGCCTTGGCCGATCCCGTCGAAGAAGCGCCGCCCGAACCCCCCAGCGAGATTGCCTACACCTGTGTGTGGTGCGACGAGGAAGTTAAGTTTCCCGCCGACCTCGCCGGCAAGCAAGCGCCCTGTCCGTCGTGCAAGCGCATCATCAAAGTGCCGGCCCCGAAAATCGAGAAAAAGAAGGATTGGCGCACGATCAACCGCGATGGGCCGGCGGCGGCGCGCATCAACCTGCCGGAGCAGCTGGAAGGGGCGTGGGGGACCGAAGCCAAGAGCCGCGTGGCCCGCGAGACCTTGGTCGAGGCGGGGGCCATCGAGGAAGCGCCCGCGCCGCCGGTGGGCGTTGGGGGTTGGTTGCGTCGCGGCGTGGTGGGTGTCGTGATCGTGCTGGTGGTCGTGGGGGTGTCGGTCTCGGTCCACCGCAACCGCACGCGGATGCTGCACAAGAACGTCGTCGAGGAAGCACGGCGCACCATCGACGAACGCAACAAGGAGCTTGATCCCAAGAAGAAACCATCGCCGATTCTGTGGGCGGAACTCGAGCGCGCCGCCGGCGAACTTCAGTTGTGCGACAAGAAAGGTGAAGCAGCGCGGCAGAAATTCATGGCGGCGCGCGGCCTGATCGGGCGGATGCCGAAAGAGGCCGTCGTCGATCATGACTTGTTCCTTCTCGACCTGGCGCGAACGCAACTCGACCTGCACGGCACCGAAGACCAGGTGCGGGCCAAGGAACGCTTCGATTGGGAAGAGACCAAGGCGTCGGTCTCCTTGTTCAAGGAAATCGTGCAAACGGTGCAGCGGATCAAATCGCCCGAGGCGGCGGTGATCGCTGTGCGAGAGTTGGCCACGGAGTTGATCCAACGCAAGCAAGTGCCGCTGGCGTTGTCGTTGGCCAGTCAGCTGTTGCCGATTCAAAACGAAGGCGGCAAGCCCGGGCCGATGACCTTGGAATTCGCGGCGCTGGCCCTGTCGTACGGCGACGCCAAGAAGATCGAAGGCAAACTGGTGCCGCCGCTCGATCCCAAGGCTCCCCTCGATCGAACGACGCGGATCGTTTATGCCGAAGCAGCAGCGCGCGAAGCGGCGGCGGGCAAGCGAGACATCAAGGCGGCTCTCGAGTTGGTCAAGCACAAGGACGGCGCCCCCCTCGACCGGCTCGAAGCGGCAGTGGCGGTTGCGAGCGTCATTCTCAGTGATCGGACAAATAAGGAAGCCGCCACTCAGGCGGCGCCATTCCTTGCCGAGGCCTTTGAGGCCCGAAAGCAGTTGGGAAAGCGCGGTCTCCCGCCCTGGCTGGGGTTTCAACTGGTGCGCGTCGGCATCCGTGTGCCCGAACATGGGGCCGCGGCCCGGGAAGTCCTCGCGGATCTGCCGGCGTCTTTTCAAGGTCGCGCTCAACTCGAATGTGCCTTGGCGAAGGCAGAGCGCGGCGAGATGCTCGATGCCGGCAAAGACTTGCCGACGGCGGAAGGACCGTATCGTGCCCTGGGGTGGATCGTACTGGCGCGGCAGGCGGCCCAGCACAACCGACCGTTGCCGGCCCCCGACGCCGACCTTGACGACCCAGTGTGCCAAGCCTTTGCCCATCTGGGTTTGGCACTCGCGGCCACGGGATCCAAGCGATGAGCGTCCTCGAGGAGAGCCTGGCACCACGGACGTCGTTCGACCTACACTTTCGCATCGGCGACATTCCGGTACGGGTTCATCCCTTTTTTTGGCTCAGCTTGGTCATCCTCGGCTGGGGCGGCAGCCCAACGGAATCAAGTCGGCTCCCTTTTCTTTTGATTTGGACGGCGGCGGCCTTCGTCTCCGTCCTGGTACACGAACTGGGGCACGTCCTGATGGGACGCTGGTTCGGCCGTCGCGGCCACATCCTGTTGACCGGCTTCTGCGGACTGGCCCTCGGCAGTGCTGATCTGCCGCTGCGCCGTCAGCGGATCCTCGTGGCGCTGGCCGGTCCCGCCGCAGGTTTCCTATTCGGCGCGGCTTTTGCCGCGGGTTGCTGGCTTTTCCACCCTAGCCTGGCGCTGGTCACGTTGCAACTGGTGGTTGGCCTGACCCCGACGGTCGATGTGGCGCCGCGGCCGTCGCCGTACGTCTCGGACGCGGTGTACGTGGTCCTGTGGATCAATCTGTTTTGGGGACTGGTCAACCTGTTGCCGATTTGGCCGCTCGACGGCGGCAAGGTCTGCCTGGAGACCTGCGAGCATTATCGCGGTCGCGAAGGCGAACGGCTGGGGTTCAAGATTTCGCTGGTCGTGGCCGCAGCTATCGCGGTGTGGGCGTTGATTGAATTCTTGGTGCAACGACCCCTGATACCGTGGCTGAGCTTGGGAGCTTCGTTGTTCCCCGTGTTGTTCTTCGGTCTGCTGGCGCTCACCAGCTGGCAGGTGTTGCAACATTTGCGCCGCTGGGGGGGCGACTGGGCGGCCGAGGACGACGAACCGCGCGCTCCGTGGGAACAAGACGCCGACTGGTGGAAACACGGCGGCCGGCCGTGGAACGACTGACGGCAACATGGTAGAATGGGGTTAGCGGCACGAGCGGGGGCTGACGCAGACGAGGGACGACGCCATGCTGTTGCTCGGGCGAGGACGACAGCGCACCTGTCGCGGGGTGACACGGCGGGAATTTATGCAGATCGGCGCCTCGACTGTCTTGGGGCTGTCGCTGGCCGATCTGCTCCGGTTGCGGGCCGTCGGAGAATATGGCTCGGGCACGGCGCGTTCCGTCATATTTTTGTGGCTGTGGGGAGGTCCGGCCCAACTCGACACCTGGGATCCTAAACCGAATGCCCCCTTGGAATATCGCGGCCCGTTCGCGTCGATCCCGACTCGGATCACGGGCGTGCGCTTCTGCGAGCTGTTTCCGCAGATCGCCGGGATCGCTGATCAGATCGCCGTGGTCCGATCGTTGCACACGCAGTCGAACGATCACGGCGTGGCCGGCACGATCGGGCTGACCGGCAGCGCCGCGGGAAGCATCAATCTCGGCGGCGCCGTGGCCGCCGGCGCGGTGCGACCGACGTTAGGCTCGGTGGTCGCTCGGGCCCGCGGCTTCCGCGGAGCGCTGCCGCCGTTCATGGTCATCGGCGGCAAACTGCACCAAGGCAAGAAAGCCATCGCCGGCGAAGGGGGCGGGACTCTCGGCGCCTTGTACGATCCGTTTCGTCTGGAATACAATCCCGAGCACGGCACCCGCATTCCCGCGCTGCGGCTGCCAAGCGATCTGACGCCGGAGCGGCTCGTGGATCGTCAACACCTGCTCCGAGCGCTTCAGGCCGCCAATCGCCGCGTCGAAACTGCCGGCCGCACGATTGATGATTACCGTGCCCAGGCCCTCGAACTTCTGACCTCGCCCGACGCCCGCCGCATGTTCGATCTCTCCCAGGAACGCCCCGAGGTCATGGACCGCTACGGCCGGACGCGCTTCGGCTATTCGTGCCTTTTGGCTCGTCGGCTTGTCGAACATGGCGTACCGTTCGTTCAGGTCAATTGGAGCGATCACGTCGAGGCGGAGGAAGATGCCGGCGACGGCGGTTGGGACCATCACTATCGGAATTTCCAGATCATGCAGGATCGGCACGCGCCGTGGTTCGACCAGACCTTTGCCGCGTTGATTACCGACCTGCGGCAGCGTGGATTGTTGGCATCGACCCTGGTCATCGCCATCGGCGAATTCGGCCGCACGCCCCGGATCAATGACACAGCCGGCCGCGATCATTGGGAACACTGCTATAGTGCGCTGCTGGCCGGCGGCGGGGTACGCGGCGGCCGGGTTGTGGGCGAAAGCGACGCCCGCGCAGAACGGCCGCACGAACGACCCTTGACGCCTGCCGACGTGGGCGCGACGGTCCAGCACGCCGTCGGCATCACGACCGAGCAGGCTGCTCTCTTAGGTGTGACGACCTCCGGCCGCGTCATCCAGGAATTGTTCTGACTTTTCATCCCTGCGAAGCATACCTCTCATGGCCGCTCCCGAAATCTATTCCCCTGGCCTGGAAGGCGTCATTGCTGGCGAAACGGCCATATCCACCGTCACGGGCGGACTTCGTTATCGCGGCTATCCGGTCACGCAGTTGGCCGAGAAGTGTTGCTTTGAGGAGGTAGCGCATCTCCTCCTGCATGGCGACTTGCCCAACTCGGCGCAGCTGCGCGAGTTTCGGCATCGGCTCTGGGCGTATGCGCAGTTGCCTTCCCAGGTCAACACGTTTTTGCACGAGGCTCCGCGTAAGGCCGCCAGCATGGATGTGCTTCGCACCGCGGTGAGCATGTTGGCCTTGCACGATCCCGACACCGGCGACAACAGCCGGGCAGCCAATCTTCGCAAAGCGGAACGACTCCTGGCGCAAATCCCGCTGGCGCTCGCGACGGCGTATCGCGCCGGCAAAGGCCAGCCGATCGTGCGGCCGGCCGCCGATCTGGGCTTTGCTGCGAACTTGCTGTACATGGTACGAGGCACGCCCCCAGACGACTTCGAGCGCAAGGCGTTCGACGTGTCCTTGATTTTGTACGCCGAGCACGAATTTAACGCTTCGACGTTTACCGCGCGGGTGGTTTGCTCGACCGAATCGGACCTGCACTCCAGCGTGGTGGCAGCCATCGGCGCTTTGAAGGGGCCGTTGCACGGCGGCGCCAATGAAAAGGTGATGGATGTGTTGTTCGCGGCCGGCGGTCCCGAGACGGCCGAGGCCTGGCTCCGCGCCGCGATGGAACGCAAGCAAAAAGTGATGGGATTCGGCCACCGCGTTTATAAAACCGGCGACGTGCGGGCGCGGGTTTTGAAGGAATACGCTCGGCAGGCGACGGCCCGGGCGGGAATGCAAAAGTGGGAAGAGACGGCCGAGATCATCGAACGTATTCTGGCCGCCGAGAAGAACCTCTTTCCCAATCTGGACTGGCCGGCGGGCAGGCTGTACCACGCGATGGGCCTGGAAATCGCCCTTTATACGCCGTTTTTTGTGGCCGCGCGCGTCAGCGGCTGGAGCGCCCATGTCATCGAACAACTGGAAAACAATCGTATCATTCGGCCGCGGGCGCGGTACACTGGGCCGGACGAGCGGATGGTCCCCGATCCGGCTTGATGAGAGACCGATTAAAAATCGAAAGGTCTGCTTGCAATTGCTTAACGAGCCGATCACAATGATGCTGAGTGAAGTGACAAGTCCTCGTTCGCGTCGGTGGAATGAGTAGGGATACCGGTTTAGACTCGGCGTCCCTGTTGTTGGATGCGAGGGAGAAGCCATGCTCCGGTCACGAGCGATTTTTGGCGTTACCGTCATCGGCCTGAGCGTGTTGTTCGTTTCGTCGGCTTCCGGCCAATTTCCCGGCGGCGGCAAGAAGGGCGGCTTCGGCGGCGCCGGTAATCCGTTCGGCGGCGCCAATCCCTTTGGCGGCGGCAGCCCCTTTGGCGGCGGCAGCCCGTTCGGTGGCGGACCGTTTGGCGGGGGCAAAAAAGGCGGTGGCGGCACTGCCTCGTTCAGCATGATGGGCGACCCGAATTACATGTTCGACATGCTGGCGCGAGGCCGGCCGTACTTCCTCATCAGCGAAACTCGATCGCTGAACCAACCGCTGACTCAGTTCGCACAGGAACGGGGCATTACCAACGGCCAAATCACGCGTGAACAGTTTTTGCAATTCAGCGAACAGATGAAGGCAAAAATTGCGTCCTTGAGCAACGCCGGATCGACCGGGCAAAGCTCCGGCACGGGCGGACCATTTGCTAAGGGACCGGGCACGTTCGTGTTTGGCGGCGGAGGAACCACCGAAGCGCCGTCTCCTTTCGGTCCTCCTGGTGGCGGAACTCCAGGGGCGTTCGGTCCTCCCGGCGGCGGCGACTTCATGCGTCCCCGGGGCGGCGGCGCCTTTGACATGATGGCTCAGTGGGCGGATTCCGAGTTCCGGCGCTACGATCAGAACAGCGACAATTATCTCAACATCAACGAGATGCCCGAGTCTCTAACCCAAGATTTGAACCGCTGGGACACCAATCGCGATGAGTTGATCGACATCAACGAGTTTCGCTTGTACTTCTTGGCGCGGCTCCAAGGAGTAGGCCAGCAGTCCCCCAACGCCAATCCGGTGACAATTATCATTGAAGACGATCTCGACAAACGTCCCACGGTCCTTCGGGCCGGCAAACTTCCCAAGGAATTGAAATGGCTGGCGGACATCGACTTAGATAAGGATGGCCAGCTGGCGCTGTGGGAGTGGCGCAAAGCCGGTCGAGAAATTGATGACTTCGCCGAATACGACCGCAACGACGATGGCTTCATTACTCCCGACGAGGCCCTACGCTATATGGCCCTCACCCGGAGCAACCGCGGCGACAGCACCGCCAGTCTCTCAGGCGAAAATGGCGAAGAAGGCCCGCGCGGCAGGGGGCAGTTCAACGGCTTTGGCTTCAACCGCGGCGGCATGAACGGCGAAGGCAACGGATTCGGCCCCGCCGCGTCCTTTTCCTTTGGTCGAGGTAAAGACAAAGGCTCGTTCGAAGACAACATTTGGAAGAACTTTGGCAAAGAGAAGGGCGGCAAGGGCGCCAAAAACAAGAAGGGCTTTGGCGGCTAAGAAGCACCTTTCAAGCCTGAGTCACGCCGGCGGCCAACATCTCCGCCCAGGCCGCCGCCAACGACCCTTGCACGTCGAGACCGCGGCAGGCTTCCTCGATAACGGTGACCTCGAATCCCAGACGGCGTGCGTCCAAGGCCGAGTATTTCACGCAATAATCTGTGGCCAAGCCCACCAAAAACAGGCGGCTGAGGCCCCGTTCGCGCAAATATCCGGCCAGACCGGTCGGCGTGCGGCGGTCGTTTTCAAAGAAGGCCGAATACGAGTCGATCTCGCGGCGGTAGCCTTTACGCAAGATCAATTCCGCCCGTTCGACGTGCAGGTCCGAATGAAACTCCGCCCCGCGGCTGCCGCGAACACAATGATCGGGCCATAGGACTTGCGGTCCGTAGGCCAAGTCGATGACCTGCAACGGTTGCTTGCCCGGATGGGAAGAAGCAAACGACCAATGCCCCGGACAATGCCAATCTTGTGTCAAAATGACATGGGCAAATTGCTCGCTAAGACGGTTGATGACCGGCACGACTTCATCGCCTTGGGGAACCGCCAGCGCGCCGCCGGGACAAAAGTCGTTTTGCACGTCGATAATCAGCAACACCCGCTCGTCGAGGCTCATCGCAGTGGTTTTCATGTGTCTGGGCGATGGCCGATCTGGCGAACGCTTCGTCTTACGGCCTGACAACCAGCCGCCGCCGAACGATCCATCCCGCCCCTAATTTACCGGGTTTCGTCGGTACTTCAATGTGCGATCCACCGATCAGGGCTTGGTGAT
>JANWVS010000330.1 GCA_025056835.1 Gemmataceae bacterium
GATTCCGTGCGCTGGGCCAGGTTGCGGAGACTGTTGCGCACGTTTTCAGCGCGGTCGCGGAACACGTCGCCCACGGCAACGACCCGCACATTCCGACCGCCGCGAATGCACTGTTCAATGGCGCCTGAGCCGCGCCCGCCGCAACCGATCAGGCCCACGCGGATGATGTCTTCCCCTGCAGCGTGGACGTTGGCGAGCAAGTTGAGATTCGCGGCAAAAACACCTCCGGTGGCGACGGTCGTCGATTTCAGGAAGCTACGGCGTGTGGCGGTCATGGTGAAGGTCCCTCGCGGTGGCAGAGTTTGGTTTGCGTGCATTCATTGTCCGCAGCGTTGGGCCGGGCGTCTATCGTGTTTTTTGAAAAAACAGCGCTGGTCTGGTAGGGTGAACTTTGGGCCGGGCGGTTGGCTCGCCGGACGCGGCCTGCTGTGCTCGCTCAAAAGGTTGAATTGCGGCGACCAAGCTCGCCGGTTTCGCAAGGGGGTGGACATGCGCGGCGTCGGTTGGCACGCTTGGTTTGTCGTGGCCGCCGTCATGCCGACGTTGGCTCCGCAGCTGGCACCGGACCTTCGGCGCTTCACCTTTCAAGAGCCTCACATGGGCACGCTGTTTCGAATCGTGCTCTATGCGCCCGACGAGGGCACGGCCAAGGCGGCTGCGAAAGAGGCCTTCGCACGCGTCGCCGAATTGAACCGCATCATGAGCGATTACCTGGCGGACAGCGAGTTGATGCAGCTGTGCCAGCGGGCCGGCGGCGACCCAGTACCTGTGAGCGCGGACCTTTTCGCGGTGTTACACAAGGCCGACGAGATCGCCCGGCTCTCCGACGGCGCTTTCGACGTGAGCATTGGGCCGGTTGTGCGGCTGTGGCGGACGGCGCGAAAGACGAAAAAGCTCCCAGACCCCGAACAGCTTAAGCAAGCCCTAGCGAAGGTCGATTTTCGAAAGATTCGGCTCGACGCCCAGCGGCGTACGGTGCAGCTGTTGCTCGTCGGTATGCTCCTCGATCTGGGCGGGATCGCCAAAGGTTATGCTGCCGACGCTATCCTGGCGGTCTTGCGACGGCACGGGATCACGCGGGCCTTGGCCGGCGCCGGGGGCGACGTGGTTGTGGGCGATCCGCCGCCCGACGCGAAGGCCTGGAAAATTGGCATTATGCCGCTCACCGGAACTCCCGACGAACCGATCCGTTATCTTGCCTTGAGCAATGCCGCGGTATCGACGGCCGGGGATTTGAACCAGTTTGTGCAAATCGATGGCCGCCGCTACTCGCATATCGTTGATCCGCGGACCGGCATGGGGTTGCTCGGCCGGCACAGCGTGACGGTGATCGCCCCGACCGGACTGGAGGCCGACGGACTCGACACGGCGGCCTGTGTCTTGGGGGTCGAAAAAGGAAAGAGGCTGATTGAAGGACTACCCGGCTGCGCGGCGTTGTTTGTGATCGAGACCAATGGAAAGGTTAGTATCACGCCGACACGCCACTTTGAGAGGTACTTGTGGAAGGAGTAAGCCACAAAATGAAAATTTTCTCATGACGAGCGGAACTTTTTCCGGGAACAGGGGTCTAATATGGGTGAGCGTCCCGATCCGGCGTGGACGGGGGCTTCCTGCCTGTGTTAGCCTGCCAAGCTTTGGTAGGCTGTCTAGATTGCCGGTTTGCTCCACTTTGGCTAAAGTGAGGGAGAGTTCCCCAGAATTTTCCTTTTGCCGATTGCCCAAAGAGCAAACGAGCGGTAAGATCGAACGGATTACCCAAATTGCGTTTCCAACAAGGGGGGATGTGGCATGTTGACGTTTTGGGGTAACCAACAGACATTCTGCGACGGCGTCAGTCGCCGCAACTTTCTCAAGATCGGCGCCTTCGGTGCCGGCTTGACGCTGGCTGATGTGTTGCGTGTGCGAGCCAATACTGCCCCAGAGCGGGCGGTTCGCTCACGGTTGAAATCGGCGATCATGATTTACCTGCCGGGCGGGCCGTCGCACATGGACATGTACGACCTTAAGCCCAACGCCCCGGCCGAATTCCGTGGTGAATTCCGCCCGATCAACACCAACGTGCCCGGGGTGCAAATCTGCGAACTATTCCCCCTGCAAGCCCGCATGTGGGACAAACTCGCTTGCATTCGGTCGATCGTTTCAGTCGATGAACACTCCGACTCGTTGGTGATGACCGGCCGCAGCCAGCGCGACAATCAGATTGCCAACCACCCGTCGTTCGGCTCGGTGGTGTCGCGCATTCGAGGCAATGCATCGGACGTGCCGCCGTTTGTCAGTCTGCGAGGCATGTCGCGCGGCACGGAACCGGGATTCCTGGGGATCAACCACCGGCCGTTCACGCCGAATGGTCCCGGGGTGGAAAACCTCCGCCCCCTAGCGGCGGTGAGTGCGGTGCGGCTCGAGGAACGCCGCAGCATGCTCGATGCGTTCGACGGCGTGCGGCGCGAAATCGACCGCAACATGGCCGGCTACGACGCCTTCACGCAGCGGGCGTTCGACATCATCGCCACCGGCACCGTTCGCAATGCATTGGACCTCAGCCGTGAGCCGGCGGAAGTTCGTAGTCGCTATCAAGGGGTGGAACAATTCCTGACGGCCCGCCGCCTGGTGGAAGCGGGGGTCGGGTGTGTGACTTTGTCAATCGGCGGTTGGGACACCCACGGCCAGAACTTCCAGACCTTGCGTCGGCAACTGCCGCAAGTCGACAAGGGAGTGTCGAACCTGGTCCAAGACCTGCACGACCGCGGTTTGCTCGACGATACGGTGATTGTGATGTGGGGCGAGTTCGGCCGCACGCCACGCATCAACCAAAGCGCTGGCCGCGATCACTGGGCCCCGGTCATGAGCGCGCTGGTCGCCGGCGGCGGTCTGCGGATGGGGCAGGCAATTGGTTCGTCAACCGCGCGGGGAGAGCGACCCCAAGACAGCCGCTACACGGTTCCGCAGGTGCTGGCGACGCTCTATCGCGCCATTGGTATCGATCCGGCCCAGACCTTCCTCGACGGCTTCGGCCGACCGATTCATATCGTCTCCGATCGCGAGCCGGTTCGCGAGCTGTTGTAAACCGTGCGGCGGAGACGAAACCGACCTACCGGACAGGACCGGGAAGCTGGGGAACGGGACTAGGATCCGCTCCCGTTTCCCGGTCCGTTTTCTTGGGCCCTACCCGACCAGACCTTGGCCGACAGGCCTTGCCGGCCCCTGAGACCGTCTCGGGCGCGGAAGTCTCTCGGCCAAGCAGCAACTTACCAAGTGAGAGCGATTCCCATGAAGCCGATGATCTTCTTGCAACTGATCCCTGCCTTGCTTTTGGCCCTGTCGGCTGCTCGCGCGGATGAGAGCATCAGCAAAGGCACGTCGGAAGTCAAACTACCTCCGCCTGAAGAGGTGAAGCAACTTGAGGCCGTGCCGACGACGATTCGACTCGTCGGGGCGGACGAATCACGGCAGTTGATCATCACAGGTGTTTTGCGGAGCGGTGCCCTGCAAGATTACACCGGCGACGTGAAGTACGAAGTCAGCGACCCGAAGGTTGTGGCTGTCACCTCCGCCGGGAGGGTCATTCCGCTGGCCAACGGCACCGCCGCGATCACCGCGCGGTACGGCGACAAGACCGTCACGATCAACGTCACGGCGGAATCGCAAGATGTCGATCTGCCGATAAACTTCGGCAACCACATCGTGCCGATCTTCACGAAGCTGGGTTGCAACGGCGGCGGCTGCCACGGCAAGTCCGGCGGGCAGAACGGCTTCGCCCTCTCGCTGCTTGGTTTCGTTCCAGAGTTGGACTACCAAACTCTCGTCAAGGAAAACCGCGGTCGGCGGCTGCTTC
>JANWVS010000331.1 GCA_025056835.1 Gemmataceae bacterium
CCACGTTGCACGAGCCGTTCGGGTCGCTCGACGTTGCCGGCCGCACCTTGGGATTTCTCCACGGCGACGACCCCGGGCTGTTGCGCGATCTGATCGCCTCGGAGGCATTCGCCTACGTGTTCCACGGCCACACCCACGCACGGCGCGACCACCGCAACGGGCCGACACGAATCATCAACCCCGGCGCCTTGCATCGCGCTCGGCCCAGGTCGTTCGCCGTCTTGGAAGTTGTCAGCGGGGCCTTGGAATTCGTGGATTTGCTTTGAAGCCAAGCGCGGCGACGCGACCTATAATGGCAGTGCCAGACAGTCTGGCTGCCTGCCTCTCGGCCGTGGTGCCCTCCACGGCGTCGGCCTTTGTGGTTGGAGCAACTCCATGACGGCAACACGTTGTTGGTGCGTTCTCTGCGCTGTGCTCGGTTTGTTGATCGCGTGGTTGGTCTTGTTTGGTGCCGCTCCTGTTACCCTGGCTCAGCCGACCACAGCGCCGGTGAGCTTCATTAACGACGTCGCCCCGATCTTGAAAGAGAACTGCTACGCTTGCCACGATGCGAAAAAGAAGAAGGGCAAGTTTGAAATGACGACGTACGAGAACATCCGCAAGGGAGGAACGAAGGATGATCCAATCGTCCCGGGCAAAGCCAAGGAGAGCTTGTTGATCGACGTCTTGACAGCCGTCGGTCCTGGTCGAATGCCACCCAAGGAAGCTGGTGACCCCCTCCCGAAGGAAAAGATTGCGGTCATTGCTCGCTGGATTGACGAAGGTGCCAAGCTGGATGCTGGCATCGACCCCAAGGCGGACCTGCTCCGCGAACTGCGGATTCGCTGGAAACCGCCCCAGCCGCACGCAGCCTATAAGTACCCGTGGAACATCAACGCCCTGGTTTTCACGCCGGATAGCAAGAAGTTGGTCGTGGGCGGCTACCATGAATTGACGATATGGGATGCCGCCACCGGCAAACTGGAGAAGCGCGTCTTTACGCGCGCCGAACGCACCTACGGCATGGTCTTTCTACCCGACGGCAAGCTCGCCGTCGCCGGTGGACGGCCCGGTCAGGAAGGGGACGTGCGCATTTACAATCTCGCCGGCGGCAAGCCGATGCTCCACGGCGGCGTGCCCGCGATTGACGGCGTCAACGACCGGTCGGTCTTGGTTGCGGAACTTGTGCAGACCGACGATGCCATGCTGGCCATTGCCATCAGCCCGGATGGCAAAAAGCTGGCCAGCGCCGGCACCGACCGCTTGCTCCGAGTCTGGGACTTGGCGACGGGCAAACTGGAACATGCGATCGAAAACCATGCCGATTGGGTCTTCGGTTTGGCGTTCAGCCCCGATGGCAAGCACCTGGTCACCGGCAGTCGCGACAAAACAGCGAAAGTCTGGGACCTGGCAGCCAAGGAATCGGCCTTGACCTTCCCAGACCATCAAAACGCCGTTTACGCAGTCGCGATCACCTCGGACGGCAAGATCGGGATTTCGTGCGGCGAAGACAATCAGATTCGCCAATGGCAAGCGACCGACGCCAACAAGCAAATCGGCAAACAAACACGGGTGCTGGGGACGCACAGTAAGGCGGTGCTGCGCATGGCTCACTTACCGGACCCAAAAAATCCTCTTCTCGCCACGTGCAGCGCCGACGGCACGGTCAAGCTGTTCAACCCCATCGCCGGCACCACCCTCAAGACGCTCACCGGGCATACCGATTGGGTATACGCCGTGGCCATCAGTCCCGACGGGCAATGGGTTGCCGGCGGGGCGTGGAACGGCGAAGTTCGGGTCTGGAAAGTAGCGGATGGTAAGGAAGTCGTCTCCTTTAATGCTTCGCCCGGGTACGTGCCGCCGGCTGCCAAAGCCGCAAAAAAGTGAGCCATCCGCCGCCGCCTCTCATCGCGGCCGGAGGTCTTGGGGAAACTGTTCCTCCTCGGGTTCGTTGTCGAGGTTGGCGAGTCGCCCCAGCAAGGCGGCACCGCTGGTGATCGCCGCCAAACTCACGACGCCTGCCACGATCCACACGGCCAGCGACACCGTAAAAATCTGATCCGTTCCCTTCATGACCACGAAACAGGTGACCGTGCCGGCAGCGATCATCACCACGAGCGGCACCAGCAGCGCGATGCGGACGGCCATGCGGTTGCGGTCGTCGTCGATCGCTACCGGCTGACCGCGTTCGATAGCCGCGAGATGTTCTTGATGGACCATTTCGCACTTGCGCAGATGGGCCCGCAACAGTTGCGGTACGAGCACCATCAGCGTCGTTAGAATCATCAGTATCAGCAGCAAGATCGTCAATTCGCCACTGTGCGTTTCAATGAAGTCCGGCATGGCGCGGTCCCACGTGAGGACGGCAGCTTCCCACCACTAATGTATCGTGCTGCCAGTCAGGTGCAACAGCTCCGACCGCGCCCGGCGCGGCTTTCACCCCCCCTCGGTGAGAGTCGGCACCTCTCCCGCCGGCTCCCTATACTATTTCCCAAGCGGTAATGATTTGGAGCATGTCATGGCCCTCGGCAATTGGTTTTCCAAACGGACGCCGCTGCAACTCGCACTCGAACGCGGCCTGACCGACGGTGCCGACCTGGGTGGGGAAATAAAACGGCTCGGCGACTTCACTATCGCTTCCCGTGCGGATGCCGAGGCAGTGTGCGAGGCCCTCGAAAAAGTCAAGGATCGACCGAAGCCGGCAACGGCCCTCTTCGCTCCGGCCCACGACCTGATCGCTTTGTTCCAACGGGTGGACGGCCCGGAATGCAAGGCCTACGCGGTCTTCGAGCAACGGGGCCTGCCTGTCCTCGCAGAGATCGTGCGGACTGCCTTGGCGGCGCCGGAAGAGGCCGACCGCGATTCGGTGTTGATGGCCTTAAAGCTGTTGGCACTGTTCCAGACCGAAGAAGGCACCGACTGTGTTTTGGCGGCCCTTCGCAAGCCGTTGTATCCCGATGCCCACTTATGGGCGGCGATTCTCAACACCTACGGCCCCGACCACGCACAAGTCGATCGCCTGTTCACAGCCCTTGGGGAAAAGCTGCCTTCAGGGTTTGCGGCTGTCGCTTTGCTCGACGCCGCCAATGGGGCCAAAATCGGCGGAGCGGAAGACGTAGTCCATCCGTTCGATTCAAACGAGGGGGTGGCGCGCCTGGAACAGTATTTGACCGACGACAACCCTGACCATTTCAGCTACGCCGTCAGCGCAGCAGCCGCTTTGCCATTCATCACCCTGCCGCAACGCGACAGCTTGCTGGCTTTGGCCTTGGATCATGCCGACCCCAATGTGCAGCTCGAAGGCGCCTGGGCGGCGGCGCGGCTGGGGCGCGACGCGGGGCTGCGTTGCCTGGCCCGCTATTGCCTCGATTTTCGTCACGCCGCCCGGGCCATGGAGTATCTCCGCGAACTGGAGCGCGACGATCTCATTCCGCCCGAAGCGACCGCGCCGGACGCCGCCGCGTTGGCGGAGTTCGCCCAGTGGTTGGCGCATCCCCAGGAATTGGGCCGACCGCCCGACGAGTTGGAAATCATTGACCGGCGCACCCTTGACTGGCCAGTTGCCGGCAAGCGGCGCCAGTTCTGGCTCATCCGCTTTCGTGCCGCGGCACGTTCATCGAACGGCCACGACGTGGTCGGCGTCGGCTTGGTCGGCAGCACGACGTCTTGCTTGTTCGATTACCAAATGCACCTGCGGCCCCCGGAGGACTGCTACGCCATCCACTGCGCCTGGGAACTGGAATCCGCCGGACTCCTTAGCGTCGAACCGGTGCCGGAAACATCTGAGGCCTACGACGTGTTGCTCGAGCAATGGACGGGACCTCTGGTAGAAGAAGCCCAGATGGCCTACG
>JANWVS010000332.1 GCA_025056835.1 Gemmataceae bacterium
CAGCAGGCGCCGCAGATAAACGAGATGCTCCGCTTGCTGGGTGCCGGGTGGAGCTTTCCAGAATTTCGTCCCGAGTTGGTCGTAAAACGCTTGCGCCGTTACGGCGCCGCGGCTGGCCCGTTCGTGCAAAATTCGGCGGGCATGGCGGACGTGCCATTCGTTGCTGCCGCGGTGCAGCTGAAAGAGTTGCTCGTTGGAGAGCGATGCCAGGTCGACCGGCCGGTGGGGCGGCGCGCCGTAGACAATTTTGTAAATCCGCCCGGTGGTCGTATGAGCGACCTGATAATTGTGGCACTCGCCAGTGTCGCACCAATCGCTCACGAAGACGCCGCCATCGGGGCCGTAGTCGATGGCGATGCCGCGAAACCAGGGGTCGTTGGCCAAGAGAAAATCTTTGCCGTGGCGAGCGACGTAGGTGGCCCCCTTGCGTTCGAGGATGTCGTTGTTAATGCGATTGCCGTGCAGGTTCAAAGTGAACAAGGTGTGCCGATACTTCGCAGGCCAGTTGTCCCCCTGGTAAATCATGCAGCCGACGTGGGCGTGGCCGCCGCCGGCCTCGCCGAGTGCCCCCTTGCCTCCGCGGGAATCGGTCCAACTGCCGCCGGCCCAGTGCTTGTGGTCGGCGATGGACGGCATCAGTTGATACAGGTGCGGGTTGAAGTCGTTGCCGTACATGCGCTGATAATGGCCGCCGGGCACGACGTGCCAGACGTGGTCGATGACACAGTTGGTGATGAACAACTCGCCGTGCTGGTCCCAATCAAGGCCCCAGGGATTGGTCGTGCCGTGGGCGACGACCTCGAACGTTTTCTTCGTGGGGTGATAGCGCCAGACGCCGCAGTTGATCGGCGTGCGGTCCTTGGCGGACGTGCCGGGGGCGCCGACGTAGCTGGTCGCGAGGATGCCGTTGCAGCCGTAGAGCCAGCCGTCGGGGCCCCACTTGAGACCGTTGAAGGCATTGTGGCCCGATTGCAGGCTCCAGCCGTCGAGCTTGATTTCCGGCGGTCCGGCCGGCAGCGCCACAACCACCGACTTCGCGGCGGCATCGTTGCCCTCCTCGGGCCGGTTTTCCGGCTGAGGCTCTTCCTTCAGCGGAATATACAGCAGATTCGGAAGCGAACAGAGCCAGATGCCGCCGAAGCCGTACTCGATTCCGGAGAGATTGGTGAGGTTGTCCGCGAAGACGAAGCGCCGGTCATGCACGCCGTCGCCGTTGGTATCTTCGAAGACGACGACCCGATCCTTGCCGCGGCGGCGGTCGACGACCCGGCCGTCGGCGAGTTTTTCGGCGGCCGTCTCTTTATTCCATTTCGGATAGGAAAAGTTTTCGACCACCCACAGCCGGCCGCGGTCGTCGAAGGTGAACGCGATCGGCTGCACCACGTCCGGCTCGCCGGCGAACAGCGTTACCTTGAAGCCCTCGGGCACGGTCATCCGCAGCGGTGCTTCGCGTGCCGGGACCGGCGCCGGCGGCAACTTCTCCTCCGCCAAGGCCGGGACGAGAGCCATCAGACCCACCGCAGTCAGGAAGATGCCGGCGCGATTCATGAACGAACATCCTGGTGCTGCCTCACGAGATGCGACGCAGACAAGCCTCGTCTGGCGAATCCGTCAGGGGGGAAGATAGTATACGCCCTGGACCGACGGTCAATCAGGGTTCATGGTCGACAGGCGGGCTTCGAGACGGCCCAAGGCCTTGACTTCCGTGGGGCTGACAAACGGCACCCAGATATCGGCTTCAAGGTTCAGCTCGATCTTGAACCAGTGTCCCTTGGCCAAGTCCAACCAACCATGACCTTCGACGTGGCCGAGCGAACGCACGCCGATGCCTGTGAGCATGCCGCGGAACGAGACGTACGCTTCCTCGCGCTGGTCGTGAAGGCGGCGGCCTTCGTAGGTGCCTTCAAGGTCGAGGTGGTAATTGGACCAACGACGTTTGCTGGTCCAGGTCTCGAGCGGCTTCAGCTCACCCTGCGGCAGCGGCACGGCAAGCAGTTCGCGGGCCGCCACGAGTCGATCGTAGAACTCCTTCACAAGTTTGCGATCGGCTGCGGCCACCGCCTCGAGCGTACCCGAGCGTTGGCTCAAAGTGCCGTCGGCAGCCAGGTGCCAAGCCGCGTCGAGCTTTCCGGCGGCTTGGTCGGCAGGGAGAAATGCGGCTGGGGCGAATTGCGGCAAACCGTCGTGTAGGAAATCGACGCCTAGGCGCTCGAACTTCAGCCGCAGCTTCGCGGCGCCGTTGCCCGGCTCGATGGTCTCGGCGAGGTCGGCGCGCCAGGTCATGTCGAACAGGTGAGGCTTCGCTTTATCGTCGAGCACGGTGACGACGCCGCGAGTGGTCAGCTGGGTTTTGCGCGTGGCCGGCTCGGTGCGATGTGCGAAACGCGCGGGTCGACGCTCCAGCGGCGGCGCCAGCGGCTCCCACGGCTCGACCGCCAGCCAACGCGCTCGGCCGCTGCCGTTGACCAGCACCGGTTGCAGCCAATAAACCTTGTCCTTGGGCAACTCGGGCAGGAGGATGTCGACGCTGCCGCGGCCCCCCTGATAGTCCACGGCGATTTCGGTGCGCGGCCCATCCCCCGGCCGGGGACGCGGCGGTTTCCATGATGCCGATTTCGGAGCCGATAGATCCCCGGTCCAGACGACCACTTTGAGTTCCTTAATGCGAGACAGCGGATCGGCACACACGAAATCGAGCCGTACCTTGGTGTGAGCGCCGTCGCGATACGGTTCGCCAAGGGTGCGCGCCACGACGCGGCCGTCGACGAGATCGCTTAAGAAATTCGCCGGCGCGGCGCGTTGCGTCGGCGCTCCGGGCTGCTGCGGTGCGATCATACCGACCACTTCGCCGCGCGTGTCGAGAACCGGGGCACCCGTCGCAGCGGCAGCAACCGGCTCGGCAACTTCAAATTCTTGCAACTCATCGCCGGTCGAGGGGCGAAGTGAAGCTGCTTTCGTCGAGACTAATTCTCGCTCGGCGGACGCGACGACGTACAGTTTTTGACCGGCCGCCAAGCGTGCTGAGTGGCCGAGAGTCAAATGGGTTGGTAAGTCCTTGTCCTGGACGGGTACGCGGAAAGCAGCCACGTCGCGGCCCAAGTCGAAAGCGACAACGCTGCCGACGAGTTTCTGGCCCGACGGCAGGACAGCCTGCACGCTTCGAGGCGGCGGCGCCTTCTCTTTTAAACCGAGCAACCGAGCCGTCGTGAAAACCAGACCCGGTTCGAGGGCGAAAAAGCCGCTGCCGGCGGCGGCGCTACCGTCGGCGCGGACGACGTTGACAGCCACGCTGGCCCGCTTGGCCTTGTCGGCCGCGGCCGCGTCGATCTCGGCCGGCAATGGCTCAAGCGGCGGGTCCGGCTCCGGCTCCGGTTCTGGCGGACGAGGCACCGGTTTTTTGGCGGACGGCGACGGGCCGGATTCGACGCCCTTTTTGTTGTTCCCGGCCTTATCGGACGGTCCGGCGTCGTAGGCGCCGCGCTCGTCGGCTTGATTTTTCGCGAGCAACAATCCCGGCGGCGTCGGTTTTTCCTTCCCAGGCCAGTAGACGATCGCGAGCGTGATGCCCAGGGTCATCGTCGCGGCCACCACGGCAACCAGCAAGTACGCGCCGGCTGACGAAGCGCCGCGCGCCAGATGGGCCGAGGGCCGGATTGCCGTCGGGGTCAACAGATCGTCTGCGGCTCGGGAAGAGCCAGAAGGTGCCGCAGGTGCGGATGCTTGGGTACGGACGACAGGCTTGGCAAGCGGCGGAGCGGCCAGTTGAATCGCTTTCTTGCAAGCGGGACAATGACTGTCTTTGCCGGGTTGGGTCGGGGCCACGCGCT
>JANWVS010000333.1 GCA_025056835.1 Gemmataceae bacterium
TGTGCCTGACCGGAAATGACCGCGAGAGGGTTGTTGATTTCGTGACCCGCTCCGGCCGCCAATTCTGCGACGGCCGCGAGCTTGAGAGTTTGCAGTCGATCCTTCTCCTCCAAGCAATGCTGCTCCAGGGATTGCTGGAGCAAGTCGAGATCGTGTTCCAGGCGTTGGACGGCGTCGGCGCGGCGCCGTTGTTCCAACGCCAAGTGAAGAAGCTCGGTGAGCATGGCCGGGGTCCAAGGATGATGGCCGGGGCCACCATCGGAAAGCGTTGGACCGATGGCGTCGGCGAGATCATCCAAGGTTTCTAGAGCCAGCCCCAGACTGGCGGTCAGCTCGACAACGCTCGCACCGACCGGTAGGGCCAAGCCACGTCGCCGTTCTTGCAACAACGCCACGGCGAGTTGGACCGCCTGAAAGAGTTGGGGGTCGGCACCGAGTCGACCGGCAATACGAACGTGCAAGCCCAAGTGTCCGACCAGTGGAACAAGCCAGTCGGGCAAGCGCCAAGCCAAAGCCAGTCGGCGCGCCAGGGCGGTGTGGTCGAGGCCCCAGATCTGTCGTTGCCAGACTGCGGGAAATTCGTTGGAGTTGATTCGTTCCAATCCCTCGACGCCAAGCGATGGTTCAAGAGCCGCTAACGCCAGCCAGCCCAACGGCGCCAATAAGCCGCCGGCCCAGGCACGCTCGGGATCACAACCGGGCAGCCGTGCGGCAATCTCGGCCGCGAGCCACGCTTGCCGGACGGCAATGGCCCGTACTTCGCGTGCTCCCTCTTGACGCCAGTCAATCAGCGGCATCGCCGAGTAATCGTGGAGACAGCGATAGGCCGATTCGAGCAGGGCCAATGAGCCAAGGGCGTCGTGAAATGAGCCGCTCGCCGCCTGCGGCTGGCGCACCAAAAGTAAGACACAACCCGGATCGTGCCGCATGCGCGCCCACGCCGATGCCGGCTGCGGCCGCGTCAGCGCTGCCAGCGCTTCGGCGCTCGGCGGTATCCAGGGCATTTCCAGGGCTGCCAGGCCCGGTGCCTTCATGGCGTCCTCGGGTAGTCCATTACCTTCGCCACCACACCGAAACCGCGTGGCCTCAGACGAGCGACCTGGACGAAAGCACCGTAACGACAGCGTCGCTCGTCTTTTGCCACCGGGCGCGCGACACTTCCTAAGCCGTTTGCGTTTCGAGCGTCTCCATTTCCATCAACGCGCACATGCGGTTGATCAGTTCTTCGATTTCGAACGGCTTGTGCAAGAAATCGTCGGCGCCGGCGAGTTTCAAATCCTGAATCTTGTCCTCTTCCACCATACCGGAGATGCACAGAATGCGGACGTCCTCCAGGGTGTTGTCGGCGCGAACGCGATGGCAGACCTCCTTGCCATTGATGTCGGGAAGCATCACGTCGAGCACGATGATGTCAGGGCGGTATTCCTTCACGAGCATCCCGGCATCAAAGCCGGTCTGGGCAACGCGGACCTCGAAGCGGCCATCTTCTTCGAGGACTTTGGTCATCAACTCGACCAACTCCGTGTCGTCATCGACCAGCAGGACCTTTCGCTTGCCGCTTTCCAGAGCGTCGGTCGGAATGCCGTTGTCCTTCATGAACTTGTACAGCATGTCGCGCGGGATCCGGCGAAAGCGGGAGCCGGGTACCCGAAAACCTTTGAGTTGGCCGTTGTCGAAGCAGCGGATGATCGTCTGCTGCGAGACTTTGCAAATCTTGGCGGCTTCGCCAGTCGTAAACACCGTTTTCATGGGTCCTTCCAGGCCAGGGGCCTGCCTCCAAAGGGGCGGGTCCGCGGCAGGCCGCTTTCCGAAAGCGGGCCGGCGAACCGCAACTCGTCCTTGAACCACCTCACTCTGCCCAATGGCGGCACTTGCCAATCTTGCCGCCGGTCCGAGATTATAACCAGCTTGCGGATTGTGTCAACGCGAACCACATACCGCCTAAGTTGGCTTTTTAATGCACTCGCGCCGCTTCCTTATCCCTGTGCGAAACCATCGTTACGGTTCTCGACGAGGAAAGTTGCCGACGCAAGATAGTCATTATTTCGATTCTAATTGAAGATTTTGCATAGATCAAGAGTAGACTTCCTAATTCACCGAGGCGCGCTAAAACCCCTGCTGCTCCGAGCTTGCCTTGCCGGCGGCGGGCCAACGGATAGTTCATTCACCTCGGCCTGCGGCACTACGGCTTCATGACCGCTCTCGAACGGCCGTACTCAAGTTCCCATTTGCGCCTAGCTTCCACTCCGCATACCGACGGTCTGATCGTCGTTACTCCGGCGCCGCGGATGACTCATCTCAACATTCGCCGATTCGTCCTGGTTCGGTCGCGCGTGCCGACGCTGAAAGTTGATGGGCAGCTGCGGTCTCGTGGGGCGCCTTTCTGGCTAGAGGGGTTGGCCGCTCTCCCCCGCGGACCAAAAAAACGCCGAAGAGTATCACGCCCATTCCCGCCCAGAGGCCCCAAGTCACTTCTTCGCCGACCAACCAGCCGATCAATACAGCCACGAGCGGATTGACGTAGGCATAGGTGCCGACCTTGGCCGCGGACACGTGTCCCAGAAGCCAATTGAAAGCCAAGTACCCCGCGAGCGATCCAACGATGAGGAGATACAAGAACACGTACACTGCGCCGGCCGTGACTCGCGGCGGCAAGTCGTTCAGCTCGCCTGCCAGGATCCCGGCCAAGAGCATGGCGAAGCCGCCGATCGACATTTGATACCCGGCTGCGCTGAGGTGTGGCAAATCAACCTTCATGTGGCGAAGAATCAACGAGCCAATCGCCCACGACAACGCCGAGCCGATGACACACAGCGCCCCGCTCATGGCGATCGGTTGCCGGACTTCGAACCACTGTGGGCCGATCAGCACCGCAACGCCAAGCAAACCGACGAACAAACCGAGCCAACCCCGCGGGGTCAACCGTTCCCCGCGAGGCCACAGCGTAGCGAACAGTCCGATCCACAACGGCGTCGTCGCCGCAAGCACGGCGGCAACGCTGCTGTCGACCTGTTTCTGGCCGTAGCCGATGAAACCGTTGCCGGCTACGAAAAGCAAAACGCTGACGCCCAAGAACCGCATAAAGTCGGCGGCCGTCAGCCGCAACGGCGCTGACCGGGTCAGTTGCCAGGCTAATACGAGGATCCCGGCCAAGACGATCCGGGCACCGCCGAACAACAGTGGCGGCAACTGCTCTTCGCGCACGCCTTGCTTAATGAAAACGTAAGTCGTACCCCAAGACGTGTAAATGACGCCAAAAGCGACGACAAGCGCCCAAGTCGGTGGTTTGGCGGATTCGGCAGCGTTCACGGTGCCACGTCCGTAATCCCAATCGAAAGGATGTTATTATAGCGGCGTGCTTAGTCGTCCCGGCTGGCGGCGTCGGGTACAATCAACTGTATGACGACGACGCGGCGCATCGAAAGCGAATTCGGAGTACCGATTCCTGGCGAAATCCTTCCCGCGCACCGCTGGACTCAGACGGCTTTGAAAAAATTGCCGCCGACCGGACCGATCGAGTGGTCGGTGATTTTCGGCAGATCGGCGCCGTTAGTAGTGGACATCGGTTGCGGAAATGGCCGGTTTGTGCTGGCCAGCGCCTTAGCTCGATCCGACCACGACCACATCGGCATTGATGTGTTGCCCTTGGTGCTCCGTTATGCCACGCGCCGCGCCAACCAGCGCGGATTAACGAATGCACGATTTGCTGCCGTTGACGGCCAGCGCTTCGTCCGCGAGTATTTGGCGCCGTCCAGCGTGCGCGAATTTCACGTGTACCATCCGCAGCCGTATCACGACCGGCGCAAATGGGAGCGGCGGCTGTTGA
>JANWVS010000334.1 GCA_025056835.1 Gemmataceae bacterium
ACGATCCGGTTCATCGGCTGGTGCAGCGCTTTATAGACGCGGCCCATGCCCCCTTGGCCGAGCTGTTCGAGAATCCGATACGGGCCAAGAAAAAAGCCCTTGGTCCGGCCGATCAATAGCAATTCCGCCTGGAACTTCGTGATCAACCCCCACTCGACGAGAGTCCGAGCGGCGACGCGGCCGCGCGGTGTGTCGGGCAAACGCTCGACGACCGCGTGGAATTCCCGGTCCGACAGCAAGCCGCTGGCACGCAGTCGTCGCAAAAAGGTATCACGGTCGACAAAGGGGACTGCCATGTTCCGACACCTCGTGCTCAAAGAATAGACGAACGAGCGGCTTCTTTTGTTTCCGTAAAAAATTGATGAGCCGCCGCACTACAGGATTATTCGATAGCGCCGGAAGTCCTATTGCGTCGGTCGTAACCCGGCCCGAGTCGTTCCCGGAACAACGACTTGGGCCACACTTGAACGGCCCTGGCCTACGATGTGAGAACTGTTTCGCCCTCCGTCAGGCGAAGACCGACTTCACCCGCGATGGGAACGAAACGACGATGACATTCCGAACAAACGACGCAGTTGGCACGCCAAAGACGTCGGCTGGCTTCGCTGCTGCGTTGCCGCGTCGGCCGCGCCGCTTGGGGCAAGAATTCAACGAAGTAGAAACGCAACCAGCGTTCCAAGTGCGTTGCGACGAGGCGCGGATCGCTGGAAAACCAAGCACGTTGGTGGCCGACGACGATTTCAAAGCCCGGCCCATCCGGTCCCCGGGCGGCAACGACATCGACGCGCGATGGCTGCTCCGTAACGCAAAGGTCCTTCAACCACACGCCGCGTGTACCGACGCGAATCCCAGCCGCGCGGTCCAACAGCAGCACATCGGGGTACCGTGCTAACAACTCGGCCCGATGCGCATCGGCGGCGAGGTCGAGGACACTGTCGGCTTTGGGCAAATCGGTGGGCAGCCGACCCGCGAGCGATGCCAAGTGTCGTACTTGGCGCAAATAGTCAAGGTCGGCGCCGGCTAACACGGGGCCAAACGTGTATTTCGTGTGAAGCAAGTCCGTCAGATCGTTAGACGACAACCCAAGCGCCGCGGCGTGAGCACACGTCAACACCCGCAAGCGTCTGACAATTTCCGGAGACGCTTCCTCCAGTGCGCGGGCAAGAGCTTGATGCGCGGCCCGCAACGGGATCTTTCCGGCAAGGGCCTGAACGATTACTTCTGAAGCCGCCGCGACCAAGTCTCCCAACTCGTCGGCTCGATGCGCCAGCCGCCGCCGCAACAGACCAGCAAGGGCCGGCGACTGCGGTCGATCTCGTTGCACGGCGGCCCAGGCCGCCTCCACAACATCCGCATCCGGCAGGAAGCCCGGCTCGTCAGTCGCCACGAGAGCTTCGAGAAAACCGGTCGCCGCGTCGGTCAGCGGCCGTGAGAGGAGTTCGGGAATCACGATGTGCCATGCGGCATCCAGCAAGCGTCGTCGCACCGGCCCTTGGGGCCAGAACCAGTAAATCAAGGCATCAGGAAAAAGGCTCAGGCCAAGGGCGAATAACATTTGGACCGGCCACGGGACGTCGAACGGCAAAGCCCAAAGGATGCCGAAAATCGACAGGGCAACAGGGATCGCCAAGATCAGAAAAGCTCCCAACGGGGTGAGACCGCCGCCCGGTTCGTTGCCATCCCAGAGTACACCGTCGGGACCGGTGATGCGCAGCCGAGGCGTCAAGCCGGTGTCGTTGATTTCCAAGCGAAAGCCGTGGCCGGACAGACCGTTGTCCTCGACCAAGGGCGACGATCCTTCGCGATACGGCCGTGGAGTCTGGCCCAGGCAATGCGGGCAGAGCGAGTCGCCAACGGCCCGGGCTTGAGATAACAACGCTTCCCAGGCATCGCGATCGTCGACGCCTTGACGAAGCAACATGCGCTGCAAACGCCGAGGACCGTCGTGCGGGTCGGCTTTCCGTGCGAGTTCCCAACATCGCTCCAGCAAGGCGGGATCCTTCTCCAAGACATAATCGACCACCCAATCAGCCAACACGCGCCATGGCTCACGGACCTGCCGCCCATCGAGCAGCAGGCGATGGCGGTCCCATAAGTGTCGCACCATCTCCGCGCGTTCGAGCTGCACCTGACAACGCGGACAGGTCATACGAATACGATCTTCGAGATCGGCACAAAGCTTTTCGATCGCCGGTACTTGCCCCACCAGTTCTTCTAATTCCCGGAGGCGCTCGACCGCGCGGGTCTTACTCATCGCACTGACGTAGGCTTGGAGGATCCGACTCACGGTGGATTCACCGAGGCCGGGCAAGCGCAGCAATCCTGCTACCGCGCGGCGGCGCGTCTCGCGCGGCAACTCCTTGGATGCCAAGTACGGTTCGATCCGTTTCAAGTCATCGTCCGTCCAAGCCGATTCCGTCCGCGCGACGATTTCCAATGCCAGCTGCCGGGCCACGTTCTTCCAACCCGATTGCACCGCGTCGCCCAGCAATACCATCGCCAAACGCGGTCCAGCGCTAGTGCGGGCGATCGCCTCCGCGGCTGAGGCGACCATGGGATCGCGGCGTTCTTTGCCGGCAGCCTTGATTGTCGTGCAAATCCACAGGGCTAGTCGCTCGGTAGCTGCCTCGCCGTAGCGATCTTCGGCAAGCCCGCACAACGACAGCCACGCCTGAACATCCGGCCGGCCGCCGCACAGACAGTTCAGAAGATAATCGCGCGTCTCACTGTAGGAGCGGCGCACTCCGCGAAATTGAAAGACCTTGTGGGCGCGGCGCAAATGAAGTTCCAAGTCCGCTGCTCGGACCTGGGCCGGACATTCCGGACAGCGAACCGGCAGCTCGTCGCGAAATTTCGCTTGGCAGTCGCTGGCCACTGCCGGGTCGATACCCAGCTTCGGCAACATACCGCACACCCGCACGCGCTCCGCCGCGAACTCGCGTCCCGGTAAGGTTTCTTCGACGGCCCGTTGTACCGCCGTCGAATTGCCGCCCGCGCCGCGGAGACGGCGAGTAAGCTCAGACAACACCAAGGCTTGTCCGACGGCCCAGGCGCGCGGCGTCTCGGAATGCAACAACCGCGGCAGCACCGGGTGCGTCGCCAGCGTCATTCGCAGGCAATTCAACCAAGGCTCCCACTGCGGATTGAAAGCGGCCCCGGCCAGGGACTCGGCTTCGTCCAGATCCTCCCGGGCTGACAATTGGGCTTCCAGCGCTGCGACGTAGGCAGATCGACCCGCCGGGTCGTCGCCAAACAAACGCAGCAATTGCTGGTGGGCGTCCGCATCGCCGGCGCTGAAGACGCGGTCCCACAGCCGGTTTTCGGCCTGTCGTCGCGGCCACATCTCGCCGTCAAGTTCGACATAGCCGTGTTGGTTTCGTAAATGCTCGGGCCGTTCGCGTCGCGACAGGGGGATGCCGCACAACGGGCAGGTCGTGGGCCGTTCCCCCTCCAAGCGGTCGCGGATCCGAGCCAGTGCGTCGGCAGGAATGAGCGCGCCGCGCAGCTTTTCAACCATGTGGAGGGCGTCATCGACGTTGTTGCCCGCCATTTCCCTAATCAGGCTCAAAAGAGCTTCGTCGGTTTGTGGTGTCGTTCGTTTCCAGGCGAGAATGGCCGCCTGACGGCGCAGATCTTCGTCCACATCGTGCAAGGCTTCACGGGCAATGGCTTCTAATTCGGGCCAAGCTCGTTGGTCCAGCAGTGCTTCGATGCGTTGCAGCCCCCAAGCGCGAACGAGCGCTCGCCGCGACGACATCATCATCCGCGCCAAGACGACGGGATCCACCGCCCGAAAGCAAAGGACAACGCGCGGCGGCGGCT
>JANWVS010000335.1 GCA_025056835.1 Gemmataceae bacterium
TCAAACGCCTGGTGGGTTACATGCCTGACACCTTCGGCTCCTATGACAACATGCGCGTCGGCGAATATCTCGATTTCTTCGGCGCGGCCTTCGGCATACGGCGCCGCGAGCGGATGCACCGTATTGCTGAAGCGTTAGAGACAGCCGGGGCCGCTTCCTTTCGCGATCTCTATGTGGAGACGCTCAGCCACGGCATGAAGCAGCGCGTGGCCATCGCCCGCACGCTGTTGCACGACCCCGAGGTGCTCATTCTCGATGAACCGGCCAACGGCCTCGACCCGCAGGCCCGCATTGAGATGCGAAAGCTGCTGCTCGACCTGGCCGACCGCGGCAAAACGCTGCTCGTCACCAGCCATGTCCTTCCGGAATTGGCCCGCATCTGCCACCGTGTCGCCATCATCGCCAAGGGTCGTCTGCGCGTCTTCGGCACCCTGAGCGAAATCTCGCGCCAATTAAGCCAGTTGCGGCCGATGGAGATTCAACTGCTCCATAGCAATGCTATCGAGCGCGTCGTGGACATCGTCCGCCGGTACGTCGAACCCAAGGCCGAAATTACTCCTTCTCCCGCCGAAGCCATGGTGCGTTTTCGCACGGCCCGAAGTGAAGAAGAACTGGTCCGTCTCCTGGATGCCCTGGTGGCGGCCAACGTCGGCGTCGCCCAGTTCCGCGAAGTTCAGACCGACCTCGAAGACGCTTTCATGACGATTGCCCGGGCCGACCAGACGGCCGACGACGATATCATTGAGGCGACGCCTTTGCCCGCCGGCTGACGGCGAAGCCCCTCGCTGCCAAAACGCAGCCACCGGCAACACGAGAGACGATGAATCCGATCATTCGCCGAGAACTGCTTGAAGTGTTGCGCACGCCCAAGGCGCTGGTCGTGCAATTTGCCCTGGGAATTGCGTGTCTGGCGTTGGTGCTCGTCCGCTGGCCGACGTCGGACGTCGCCGACCTGACAGGCGCCCGCGGCGGAGAGGTCTTGCGGATCTTCGGTTATGGTCTTCTGGCCGGCATTGTCCTGCTCACGCCCGCCTTTCCGGCGACGACGCTCGTCCGCGAGAAGATCAAGGGGACGCTGGCCCTGCTGCTGAACTCGCCGCTGCCGCCGTGGTCGATTTACCTCGGCAAGCTCGGCGGCGTCGTTGGATTTACGGCGCTCCTGCTGGCAATGACCCTTCCTGCGGCGGCCGGCTGCTACCTGCTGGGCGGTGCCGCGCGCCAGGGCGGCATCGTGATGCTGTACACCGTCCTCGGCCTGGCCGTGGTGCAAATGGCCGCGCTGGGACTCCTCGTCAGCGCTTATGCCCAATCGACCGACGGCGCCTTACGGACCACGTATGCGCTGGTGCTGGCGGTGTGCGTCCTGCCGATGGTGCCCCACGCTTTCTTCCGCGGCGATGCCCTGATCGGACCAGCGGCCGACTGGTTCCGCTGCCTTTCTCCGGTGCCTGCCGTCATGGAAGTGCTCGGGCACGGCGACGTGGGCGCTCAGGGCATGGCTGAGGTTCGGTCCGTGTTTCCGCGCTACGCGCTGATGGCCGTGCTGTGTGCCGTCTCCTGCGCGGCTTGGACGATCACACATGTGTCGCACGCCCTCCTGGATCGCGCCCGGCCGGCTGGCGTCATGACCGACGACCGCACCGGTGCGGGCCGCGTGCTGCGGAGCTTGTTCTTCCTCATCGACCCGCAACGCCGGTCCCGCAGCCTTGGCTTGTGGGTCAATCCCGTGATGGTCAAGGAATTCCGTTCGCGCCGCTTCGGTCGCTCGCACTGGACGATCCGGCTGATCGCCCTGAGTGCGATTTTGTCGCTGGCGTTGAGCGTTGCCGCGGCGGCCGGGGCGGTGAGTTGGGGCATCGAGAACCTGTGCGGCGGGTTGGTGTTGCTTCAGGTGGCAATCCTGATCTTGTTCGCACCCAGCCTCGCCGCCGGCCTCATCAGCGCGGAACGCGAAAGCGGAACCTGGCAATTGTTGCGGATGACGCCGCTATCGGTCGGCAAAATCCTTCGCGGCAAACTGATGAGCGTCGCTCTGCCGCTGGCGTTGCTCTTATCCGCCACTCTACCGGGCTACGTCGTGCTCATGACGGTCAAACCCGAACTGATCCATCGCGTACCGCGGGTGGTCATTAGTCTGGCGACGACCGGCATCTTCGCGGTGTTGGTCAGCGCCGCCGTCAGCAGCTTTTTTCGGGCAACGGCGCCCAGCATGACCACCTCGTACATCGTGTTGCTGACGGTATGTGTGGCGCCTTTTCTGATCTGGCTTGGTCGCGATGCCCCTTTCGGCCATGTCACCGTGCAGACGGTCCTGACGGTCAACCCTGTCGCCGCCGCTCTCCAGGCCTCGGCGACGTCCGGTTTCACGCAATACGAATTGTTGCCAGCCAACTGGTGGATCATGGGCGCAGCGTGCTCTGCGGCCCTGGTGGTGTTGACGTACCGCACTTGGCGCCTGACACGACCGGAGTAGTGCCCCGGCAAGACTATTGCTCCATCTCCAGGTTGTCGTCGCCCTTGGGCTTCTCGAGTTCCAAGTCGATCATGTCGGTGAGATCTAATTCGAGTTCCTTTGGCTCCTCGTCCCAAGGATGCTTGGGCGGCAGTGGTGGCGGCGCTGCCGGGGCGGCCGCTGCCGGGGCCGCGGGGGCTATCGGCGGGGATGCCGGTGCGGTCGCCACCGGCGCAGCCACCGGTATTGGCTCAGACGCCGGTGGGCGCGGAATCGGCGGCGGCACGACCGGCGTTGCCAACGTCGTCGCCGCCGGCGCTGAAGGCGCCGGCGAAGCCGCCGCGGCGCTCGTGGCTCGGAACGGC
Source organism: Gemmataceae bacterium (assembly GCA_025056835.1). GTDB lineage: Bacteria > Planctomycetota > Planctomycetia > Gemmatales > Gemmataceae > JANWVS01. The sequence continues at coordinate 2,818 of JANWVS010000335.1, forward strand.
ACCGCTTCCGTCAGCGGCTGCTCGATGCGCTGACCGTTGACTTCGAGCACGAAATGCGTCGTCCCCGCCGGCAACTCGAACTTCAACAAGGCCGGCAGGCCGGTGTCGGAATAGTTCTTGATAACACGACCATGCGGATCCAGGATGCGACCATGGTCGGCGACGCGAACGTTGCGATCCACGACCTCGGCGAAGACGTCGGCCAGTTGGCGCATTTCTGCGGCCAGCTTGTGGTCCCACAGGTCCACGTCGGTGCCCGTTTCCAGGTCGTCCAGCTCTTCCATTTGCTTTTCGTTCACGTCCGGCCCCAGACCGATCAGCACGAACTTGACCGGTCGGCGGCGGCCGGCAGCAATGTCGCGCGCGAGCCGAACGCTGTATTGCTTAACCTCATCGAGATCGAACAACTCACCGTCGGTGATGAACACGTAGAACCCCCACGGCGCCGCGGCAAAGCGTTCCACGAAATAGCGCACCGCCGGCAGCAGCTGCGTTCCGGTGCCGTAATCGCGCGGACCGGTAAAGGGGTAGCGCTCGGCCTCCTCGGCGGTGAGATTGCCGATCGGTTCGATCTCGGCGCCGTTGGCTCCGACGGCCCAGTAGATGCACGTGGTGCTTTTGTCGGCGTCGACGGTGCGGGCGAGGTAGGCACAGATTTTTTGGGCCACAGGCGCGATGACATTTTCCAGCTTCGGCTTGGCGAAGAGCGGCGAGACCACACCGCCGCCGGGGTTGTCGCCGAACAGCTTGCGCATCGACCCGGAACCATCTAGGGCGATGCCAGTCTGAGTGCCCTCGCGGCGCGGCTCCATGAGGATGGTGGCCGTGACGCCGAGGACGCCGCCGGGGAGAGGATGAACATTGACCTCACCAAAAGGATCAACGACTTTCTTGAGCTGGGCCATGGGAAGCTCCGTTGTAAGGATTAGGGCGAAGTTCCGCGAGCGCCACGGTCCCGGCGGGGCCGATGGCGCATCGCATCACGTCAAGTTCTGGCGCACGCG
>JANWVS010000336.1 GCA_025056835.1 Gemmataceae bacterium
GAGTGTTGCCCATTGCCGCTGCGCACCGACGTTTCGCATCGCAAGGGACGCGCCTGCTGGTGGCGGCGGATGCGGCCACCCTGAGTTTGTTGCGAAACAAAGCCACGGCTTATGCAGCCCTTGCCGATGCGACTGTTCCCGTGCCCGACCATGTCGTGGTTCGCGATTTGGCCGAGTTCGATGCGGCCTGGCACCGACTACGTCCGCGACACGACCTGCTCTGCGTCAAGCCGGTCGATTCGGTCTACGGCATCGGTTTCCACGTCGTCGCTGACCGCGAGCCGGCGCTGACGGCGCTGGGCCGCCGCGACCCCCTGTATGTGTCGCTCGACGCGGCGCGGACGATGGTGGCAGCCCGCCGGCGTACTCGCGAGTGGCTGTTGATGGAATATCTTCCCGGCTCAGAGTGGAGCGTCGATTGCCTGGCCCAGAATGGTGTCTTGCTCCGCTGCGTCGCGCGCCGCAAAGAAGTCGGCTTCCAGATGATTGAGGAGCATCCGTTGCTGGTCGAGATGGTGCGGCGGTTGACGGCTCGGTTTCGCCTCACGCATGTCTTCAATGTGCAGTTTCGCGAGCGCCGCGGTCAACCTTATTTGCTGGAAATCAATCCGCGAATGTCGGGCGGTCTGCCCATGGCTTGTCAATCCGGTTTGTTGTTGCCGTATTGGGCGCTCCGCCTGGCGTTGGGTACCGCGACGGCCGAGGAGGTACCGTGGCCGCGTGCGGGAATCCGCATCGCACAGCCTGAACCGATGCGGTCGTTGTGACGGCTTCGCGGACGGCGGCGTTTTCGTGCCACAGTGGGTTGAAGTCGGTCGAACGGAAAGAACGAGAGCACGAGCAGGGTACGGCGGGTTATGGGCCGGCGAGGAGGACGTGATCCGTCATGGCGGTTGTCGAAGAAGTTGCGATCGAGCTTCGGTGCGGCGTGCTGCGCGTTTGCGTCGAGTGCGCGGACCTACCTCTCGAGTGGCTGTGCGGTTTCGCAAGCCGCCGCAGCCGAAAGAGAGGCTTCGTTTTTATCAGCAAGGTGCTGGGCAAGCACTATCCGGTGCGGCCGGGGGTGTTGGGCGACGTGCAGGCTCGTCTTGCCGCCAAGTTAGCTGCGGCCAGCTTGCCGGGGCCGGTCGTTTTTATTGCCCTAGCCGAAACCGCGGTGGGGCTGGGCCAAGGCATCTATGAGCACTGGTTGCGGCAGACCTCTCGTGACGACGCCTTGTTCCTGCACTCGACGCGCTACCATCTGCGTCGTCCCGTGGCGCTGACATTCGAGGAGGGCCACAGCCACGCCACGGCACACTTGGTTTACGAACCGCTCCTCCCGGAACTGCGTCGCCTCATGCTTCGGGCCGCGACGCTCGTTCTTGTCGACGATGAACTGACCACTGGCCGCACGTTGGCCAACCTCGTGCGGGCTTTCCGGCGAATCGCCGACGGTGTTCGGCAGGTTCATTGGGTCGCGCTTACCGATTGGCTTGGAGGGCAGCGGCGCCGGGAGTTGGACCGCGAGTTGAACACACCGATCGGCCTCCATCGCCTCTTGGCAGGCAGCTATCACTTACACGAAGACCCCGCCTTCGACCCCGGTCCAATACCCGACGTCTCCGGCCGCGGCGATTGCAAAGACGAACTGCTCCCGATCAACTACGGCCGCTTAGGGCAGTCGGGGCCGCTCCACTTCGATTTCGACCGCCTGCTGGGCGCGCTGGAAATTGTTCGTGGTCGACGCATTCTCGTGCTGGGCACCGGTGAATTTGCCCACGCGCCTTTTCTGTTGGCCCAGCGCCTGGAACAAACGGGCCACGACGTCCACTTTCAGGCCACGACGCGCTCCCCCTTGCTTGTCGAACGGGACCTGACCAGCGCTTTCGAATTTATCGACAATTACGGCGACTCGATTCCGAATTACGTGTACAACGTGGTCGATAGAACGTACGATGAGGTTCTCATCGGTTACGAGACTCAACCTTTACCGTCTCACCACACGTTGCCTTCGGCTTTGAGGGGCACGCCGATCTTTTTCCCTGAGCCGTCGTGAGGTACGCAATGCGATTCGTGGCCTTTCTCGATCTCGACGATACGATCTTTCAAACGCTGGCGAAATGCCCCGTCGGCGAGCCAGTGCGCCCCGTGGCATACCGCCAAGACGGTACTCCTTTGTCCTACATGACGCAACGTCAGCAGGCCCTCGTCGATTGGCTCTTGGCCAGCGCCACCGTCGTTCCCACGACGGCCCGCAATCTCGCGGCCTTTCGTCGGGTTCATCTTCCCTTTACCTCGTTCGCCATTCTCGACTTCGGCGGTGTCGTGTTGTTGCCCGGTGCTCGTCCCGACCCCGCTTGGGATGCCATCGTGCGCCCGCAAGCCTTCGAAATCGCCGCGGAACTCAACGTAGCTTGTGCGACGCTTCAGCGATGGAACGCGGAACTCCACCTCGGCTTGTCGGTTCGTGTCATCAGCGATTTCGAGATGCCGTTGTACCTCGTCGCCAAGCATCCCGGCGGCGACGCGGACCGTCTCGAGCCCGTCCGCCGGCGCCTGGCCGATTCATTCGATCGAGACCGCTTCTTCCTCCACAGCAACGGCAACAATCTGTCGCTGGTGCCGCGGTTCCTTGGTAAAGAACGGGCGGTACGCTACCTCCTCGATCGGCACTTCAGAACAGAACCGATTGTGACGCTCGGCGTGGGCGACAGTCTGACGGACGCAGCGTTTCTCGACTTGTGCGATTTCCGCATGTTGCCGCGGTCGTGCCAACTGACCGAAGCTCGTGATGGTTCCAGCAAAGCAACCCGGTGAGGCCATGTTTAGCGGCAGCTACGATCCCAGCGATGTCACGTTTTTACTCAAGCCGGTGCGGCTCGAACCGCTGGCCGTGGCGGAGAAAGAGCGCCTTATTCAATCGGGGCGCCGCCACTATAGCGAGTTGATCAGCCGCGAAAGTCTACCATCGCCGGCCTACCTGCGCGTCTTTCACGAAGCGGTGCAGCGCAATCAACGGCGCTTGGCCCGCGACCTGGCCGTGCTGGCCCGACATTTAGCTGCGATCCGCTCCGGTCCGATTACCCTCGTTTCCTTGGCCCGAGCCGGCACGCCGATCGGCGTCGTGCTTCGCCGTGGCTTGCGCCGCTACTTGGGGCGGCAGACTCACCATTACTCGATCTCCATCATCCGCGATCGCGGTATCGATGGCAACGCCCTGCGTCACATTCTCCGCCGCCACCGGGCCGCGTCGGTCGTGTTCGTCGACGGTTGGACCGGCAAAGGGATCATTGCCGCCGAGCTGCGCCGTGCTGTCGGGCAGTTCAATCAAGAGCATGGCGTCGATTTGGATCCCGGCCTGTACACCGTGGCCGACCTGTGCGGCGCCGCCGCCTACGCTGCGACCCACGACGATTACCTCATTCCTTCAAGCGTCCTGGGGGCCACCATTTCGGGGCTGGTGTCGCGGTCGATCCTCAACGACACGGTGATCGGGCCTGATGATTATCATGGCTGTCTGGTGTACGAGGAGTTCGCGCCGCATGATTGGTCGCGCTGGTTTGTGGATACCATCGAGGGCCAATGGACCGACGCCGATTTTCGGGCCGACGGCCAACCTCCCCCTCCCGGTGAGGCCGCGCTGCGGCGCGACCTGAATCGGAAGTTTCTCGCGGACCTTGCCGGGCGCTATGGCATCACCAACGCGAATTTCATCAAGCCCGGCGTGGGCGAAGCCACGCGCGTATTACTCCGCCGCGTGCCTGACCGCGTATTGGTGCGCGATCTCCATTTGCCGGACGTGGCCCACCTTCTGGTCTTGGCCCGCGAAAAGGACGTG
>JANWVS010000337.1 GCA_025056835.1 Gemmataceae bacterium
CCGCTCGCGGCGGCGCGCCGCCATGCCGCCTCAATCGGCGACATGGTAGTACACGCTCGGCGCGGTCACGCAGGAGAGGCCGTTCAACTCTGCGAGCGTCGCCAGGAAATTGCCGGTCGGGGCTTGGTGAGTCAGGATGACCAGCGGCACCACGTCGCCGTCGGGACCGTCGACCGCCTCGTGTTGGATCACCGACGAAATACTGATCTGGTGGTGAGCGAGGATCCGCGCGATTTCCGCCAGCACGCCCGGTCGGTCCTCCACCAGCAAGCGCAGGTAGAATCGGCTCGGCACGGTTCCCGGGGGCCGCAGCGACACGGTCTGGGCTTGGTCGGACCAGAGTTCGAGAGAGCGAAACGTCAGCTGCCCGCGGCCAATCGCCAAGTCGATCAGATCGGCGACGACGGCGCTGGCGGTGGGCATTTGGCCGGCGCCGCGGCCGTAGTACAGCGTGCTGCCGACCGCATCGCCGACGACAAACAGCGCATTGTACGCATCGCGCACCAGGGCCAGCGGCGCCAGGTGGCGCAGCATCACCGGGGCGACGTGCAAGGCGAGGCGGCCGTCGTTGGGGTCGTACCAGGCCTCGGCGAGCAGCTTGATGGTATAGCCCAGTTCCCGGGCATAGCGAATATCGGCCTGGTCGATCTGGGCGATGCCGCGGCGGGGAATGGCGGCAAACGGCACCGCAACGCCAAAAGCGATTTGCGCCAGGATCGCCAGCTTGTGGGCCGCGTCGGTGCCGTCGACATCGAGCGTGGGGTCGGCCTCCGCGTAGCCGAGGCGTTGGGCGTCGGCCAAAGCGGAGGCATAGCTGGTGCCGCGCTCCGTCATGCCGGTGAGGATGAAGTTGCAGGTGCCGTTGAGAATGCCCTGGAGCGACAAGATCTGATTGGCAGCCAAACCTTGCGTCAGGGCGGCAATGATCGGGATGCCGCCGCCGACCGATGCCTCGAACCCAATGGCTCGACCGTGACGACGGGCAGCAGCGAAAACCTCGGCGCCGTGCAGGGCCAACAGGGCCTTGTTGGCCGTGACGACGTCTTTGCCGGCCGCCAACAAATCCAGCACGGCCCGGCGCGCCCAGTCGGTGCCGCCCACGACCTCGACCGCGACATCGATCCTTGGATCGCGGAGCACCGCCTCGAAGTCGGTCGTGACAAGCTCCGGGGGCACAGCCGCTGCCCGCGGTTTGGCCGGATCGCGAACCACGACTCGGCACAGGCGCAGCCGCCGACCGGCTCGGGACGCGAGACGTTCCGGATGCTCCAACAACAGTCGCGCGACGCCGCTGCCGACCGTACCGCAACCGACCAAGGCGATGTTGTAATCCGCGGCCAGACTCACCGCAGCAGCTCCTGCTCCAGTTGTTCGAGCAATTCACGGACGCGCACCGTCCGCTTGCCGAGCGGTAGTTCGGCGTTGTCAGCATACCAGGCCCGGACTTTCTTTTCCGCGGCGACGACGGTGCTGTGGTTGCGCTTGCCGAAGTACCTGCCGATTTCACTATAGGTCGCCGCCGTGTGTTTGCGGGCCAGGTATACCGCCAGCATGCGCGGATGGCTGATCCACCAGCCGCGGCGCGAGGACTGTAACGTGCCTGGTTCCAACGCCAGCACCGAGCACACAGCGCGATCGATGTCCGGCAGCTGGACCAGGCGGACGGCATGGCGCACCACTTCGGCCACGGCGGCGCGGGCCAGCTCGGCGTCGATCGGTCGGCCGGAAACCCTCGCCAGGTGGCGCAGGCTGTGCCAGGCACCTTCCAATTCGCGGACGTTGCCGCGCAGCTCCGTGGCCAGCACGCGCAGCGCCGCATCGGGGGCTGCGTCGGCGCCGGCTGCGGCATTCTTGCTCCGGAGGATCGCCAAGCGCGTTTCCGCGTCGGGGTAGGTCAATCCCCAAGCGGCGCCGCCCACGAGGCGGTCGATAAGCTCCGGCAACAATTCGCCCGCCAGGCGGGGATGGCCGTCGCAGGCCACGGCCACGGGGCGATGATCGCGTTGGAGGGCGTCGAGCGTGTGCAGCATCTCTTCCTGCGTGGCTTTTTTGCGGGCCAGAAACTGCAAGTCGTCCACGAGCAGGGCATCGGCGTCGCGAAACTGTTTGCGAAAGCCGCTCAACTTGCCCAGGCGCATCGCCTGCACGAAGCGGTGCGTAAATTCTTCGGCAGTGACGAACACCACGCGCCACTCCGGCCGCTGGCGCCGCCAGCCGTTGTAGATTCCTTCCAGCAAGTGGCTCTTGCCGCAACCGACCGGCCCATACAGGACCAAGGGACTGGGCACGTCGGCCGGCGCCTCGACGAGCTGCCGGGCCGCCGCCAAGGCCACGCGATTGCACGCTCCCTCGGCGAAGTCGGCGAGTTTGCGCCACCGCCGCGGCCGCGGCGCCGGCTCGGGCGGCGCGTTCTGCCGGGTGGGCAGCGGCGGCGGCGCGCACGCCAGCGCCTGGGCCGCTGCCTGCCGCTGCCGGACGGCCTGAAACAACGCCGGTTCGATTTCAAAGACGACCGGCAGCGGCGAGCCGACGTGTTCCTGGACCACCGCGGTCAGGTCGGCGGCGAACGTGGTTTGCAGCCACTCCTGGAAGAAGCGATTCGGCACGCCGACGCGAAGTCGGTGCGGCTCCAACTGTAGATGCGTTTTGGCGCGAAACCATAAGTCGTAGCGTGGCGCCCCAATCCGTTGGCACAGTGCGTGCTCCAACGCGGCTACGACACCTTCCGTTGTCATCCCCAAAGGCGCACTCCTTTAGGCACGTTGTTGTTTGCCGGCGCGGGCAGGCGCCGACCTCCACCATCGGCCGTTGCCGTCAGCTCCGCCGGCAACGGCGAGTCTCCTCGGAGAAGCACCATTCTAGGTTGCCGTTGCGGCGGTGCCAATCAACAAATCGGGCGGCGACGCCGCGGTCGCTCGGCCGGCGAGCAAGTTGGCCGCGGGAATTCTCGGCTCAAATGCGCGCCGCTGATTTTTAGGTGTTGTGAATTTTTGTTGAAGCTGCCGTGGAAAAGTCGTCGATGGTTCGGGCGGTGGTACAGCTGCGAATTTTTTTTGTCTCCGCGGGGCGACCGCGATAAACTACCTGCTGACGATAGAATTCCGTCACGGAGCACCTGCGTAATCGTCGTCGCGTGGCAGGGCACCGAAATGGGTTGGGAGATCAGGGCATGCATCGTCGGGAATTCCTTTCCACTACTGCCGCGGTCTCGGCCGCGGCGCTGGCTCCGGCCGTTTATGCCGGCGGAGCGGAACCGTTGCGGATCGGGCTGATCGGTTGTGGCGGGCGCGGTACCGGTGCCGCCGCCCAGGCGCTCCGCGCCGACCGCGAGACCCGCTTGGTCGCCATGGCCGATGCGTTCGACGATCAGCTGACGACCAGCTTGAATCAGCTCATGAGCGATGCCGGGCTGAGGCCGCGCATCGATGTGCCGCCCGAACGCCGATTCGTGGGCCTGGACGCCTACCAACGCCTCATTCCGCTGTGCGACGTGGTGTTGTTGTGTACGCCGCCGGGCTTTCGGCCGATCCACCTGGAGGCCGCGGTGCGGGCCCGCAAGCACGTTTTCTGCGAGAAGCCCGTAGCGGTCGACGCTCCCGGCATCCGCCGGGTCTTGGCCGCGGTGGACTTGGCGCGGCGCAATCGCACCGCCATCGGCGCCGGCTTCTGTTGGCGCTACCACGCCGGCATGCGCGAAACGATTCGCCGCATCCACGACGGGGCCGTCGGCGACATTGTTGCTCTCCAATGTACTTATAACACGCAGCCCGTCTGGTATCGCGACCGCTTGGAGAACACCACGG
>JANWVS010000338.1 GCA_025056835.1 Gemmataceae bacterium
GGACCGAGGAATTGGCAGCGCCGGTCGCCCCAAGCCGCTGAGACTTGAGCGATTGTCTGAAATGATGAAAAATTCAGTCGAGTAATCAGGCAGACTTTGCCGATTATTCCTAGCGAAAGGCCGAATCGCCGCGATGTATGCGTCTGCGCTGCCACTGAGACCCAGCGCGCCGCGAGGACGACCATGACGTGGCCGCTGGGAAAATGGATAGGAGCAATCGTCGCGGCCGTGCTCGGTCTGTGGTTCGGCTGCAATCTTGTCGCGGCCGATGAACGCGACGAAGAGATCGACCGCTTGACCAAACGTCTCGAGGCCGTCGAACGCGACTTGGAACGACTAAGTGAGCCGGCGCCGGCTGACAAGACAAAAAAGGACGACGGCGCGTCATGGCAGGAAGTGGGCAAGAACCTGAAAATGGAGGCTTCGTGGAGGAATGGGTTATGGTTCGAGAACGCCGATAAGTCGTTTCGCTGGAACGTCGGCGGCGTCATTCAATGCGATTGGGCTTTTTTTGGGGGCAAGCGGGACATCATCAACTCAATCGGCCAGTTGAACAACCTCGTCGATCCCGGCCAGAGCCTCCAGGACGGCATGGTGTTTCGACGTGCTCGCTTGCGCTTCGGCGGATTGATGTGGGAGCAAGTTGAGTTCTTCGCCCAATATGAATTCGCCCAAGCCACCGATCTGCGACGCCGTGCGCTCGGCATCCAACCGGTTCCGCCGACGCCGCCCTTTACCGATTTCGACCCTGCCGAGGGAGTCGGCTTCAACGAAGTCTATCTCGGCCTGACCAAGTTGCCATGGCTCGGCACAGTCCGGATCGGCCGCCACCGCGAAAGTCTCAATTTTATCACGGCCACGTCCGACAGCAACCAGGTCTGGTTGGAACGCGGCCTCATGTTCGATGCCTTCAACGGCGATTTCAACTTTTCCAATGGCATCACCATTCAACGGAACTTTCTCGATGAGCGGGCCTACGCACTACTTGGCTTTTTTCATGCCAACAACTTCACCAATCGCGGTTTCTTCGGCATGGGCGACGGCGAGTATGCCTATGATGTGCGCTGCACCTACTTGCCGATTTACGATGAAGACGCGCAAGCCTGGCTCCATCTGGGTATCGATTACAGCTATCGCAATCCCCACATGTATCAACTGCGTTACCGGGCCAGGCCGATGGTCCGGTCCGGGCCGAATTTTTTGACCCCGAATTTAATCACCACGGGTATGATCTTCACGCCCGACGCGCAGCAGATCATCAACTTCGAATTCGCCACATCGTGGGGACCGTTTTGCCTGGTTGCCGAAGCGGCCGGCAGCTGGGTGACCAACGCTTACACGGGCGGCCTGCCGCGCGTGGACGGTACTTTGCCTCCCGGCGTGACGCCCCGTGGCACTTATCGGGCTTGGGGCGGTTACCTCGAAGTCCTCTATTTCCTCACGCCAGACCATCGCAAATACCTCAAAGAGCGGCCTGGCTTTGCCCGCGTCGTGCCGACGAGCAACTTTTTTCTGGTCGATGGCATTCAAGGCTTATCGTTCAATCGCGGCGCTTGGGAAATTGGCGCTCGGTATGACTATCTCGACCTCACCGATGCCGGCATCAACGGCGGTACCGGCAGCGCCTACACTTTTTGCGCCAACTGGTATCTAAATCCGAACGCTCGGTGGCAATTCAACTATTCGCTCATGGAGCGGAGGTTTTCACCTTCCGATACCGGCGCTCGCCGCGACGGCTGGGTGCAAGCCTTCGGCGTGCGCTTCAACATCGATTTTTAGTCCAGACCGCGGCGTCGGCCGCGATGACCGGCCGTCTCGGGTTGATAAACAACCAGAGCACGCCGCCGAGCAAGAGAATACTGCCGTACAGGAAGAATGCAGCATCCCATTGTTCGCGACCGACGTAACCTTGGGCCTCCATGTAGTCGACATAGAAACCAAGGAAAAGTTGAGAGCCGGCGCCGCCGGCCAGTCCGATCATGTTGCACAAACCGAACAAGGCACCGAGATGACGGCCCCCCACGTCGGCCATCGCGGCCCACCACCCTGCCAACTGGAGGTAGGAAAAGAAGTAACCTGTTGAACACAAGAGCACCGCAACGCCCGGTGAGTCGGCGTAGATGCTGCTGCCCACGAGTACCCCTGCTATCCACAAGCCAACTGTGCCCATGCTCGCTAGCGCGACGCGGCGCGAACCGGTGCGAACCGTGAGCCAATCTCCCACGTAGCCGCCTAAGAGAACACCCGTGGCGCCAAAGAGAAACGGCAACATACCCAGCCAGCCGGAGGCGACTTCCTCCAGGCCGCGGCCTCTTTTTAAATAGGTCGGAAACCACGAAAACAGCATGTATGAGAAGAAAGATGTGCAGGCGTTGATGAGGCCCAGCAGCCAGATGTTGGGATTACGGACCACCAGCCGCCAGGGAATATGCTCCACGTGGCCTGTTCCGGGTGTAGGCATGACCCGGTCACCCAGGATGTACTGAAGCTCAGCCTGATTCACGCCGGGATGGCTCGTCGGGTCGTCGTGGAACCAGCGGGCAAAAAGCCAAGCCCAAACAAAACCCAGCATGCCGAAAACCACGAACGCCCAGCGCCAACCAAAGAAGTTAATAATCAGGGCGGCCAGCGCCGGCGCTGCTGCCCCGCCGATCTGAGCACACGTGCTGATGAGGGCTTGCGGCGGGCCGCGACGACCAGGCGGAAACCAGCATGAAATGACACGGGCGGCGTTGGGCAACGCTCCCGCTTCGCCAGCTCCAAAGAGAAAACGAACTAGCATCAACAGCAGCAAACTGCTGCACAGGACGTACTGCGGCCGCGGATACGATTCATAGCGGTACCAATTTCCGCTGCCCGCCGGTTCCTCGAACCAAGGGGCCTCCACCATGCTGACAGGACCGAAACCGATGGGAGTAAACCACGGCACCGCACCGGTGAGGGCAGTAAACGTCGACCACCAGATCACAATTCGAATGAGTACGCGCCGCGATCCATAGCGATCACCCCAATGGCCGGTCGTCGGTTCGAACACGGCGTAAGCTACCTGGAACGCCACTAACACGAAGCTCCAGTCCGTTGCCGTTAGGCGAAATTCCTTCATCATCTCGGTGCCGGCTTGGGCGATACAGATGCGGTCGATGTAGAGAATGAAAGCCAGGGCCGCGAGATAGGCCATCACGCCGTAACGAACGCGCGTAGGCTGCTGGTCTGTCGGGTTCATCGCATCAATCCGCCAATGACAAATGTGGCGATCATGTTCACCGAGCGGCACGGCCGGTCTTTAGCCAAAGCAACGAGCTTCCCGCGGACAATCTGCTTCCTTGGTCGCCGATTCGTTCCCAACCTCGCCGGGCTTTTGCCGAAAAGGTTGCTACCAACCCTTGGTCTTGTGGAGACGGGTTATGTCTTGGACACGGATTCTGGCCATTTGCTTTCTCTGCGCCACGCTGACGGGCTGCTGCCTTCATAAACGTCACTGGCGGTGTTGCCGCGGCTGCGCCGTTTCGTGCTGTCCGCCGCCCTGCGAGCCGGGCTGCCCATAAGACGTTGTGCCAAACCGACGAAACGCTCGCCAACAAAAAACGGCGACCCTTTTCTGGTCGCCGTTTTGGCCGCAACCGGCATACGAAGTTACCTCTTCCTTGGGGTATGCGAAATTGTGCCGGGCGTTAGTTAAACAGGACTGGTCGGTTGGACTAACTTAGGATCCCTTGCACAACATCACCTTGAACCAGCTCGCGCGGCTGGTTGAGATGATTGTACATAATCGTGTGAGGATTG
>JANWVS010000339.1 GCA_025056835.1 Gemmataceae bacterium
TTCGGCCATGAAATAGATTCACTTGACCCAAGAACTTCATGACGAACGGATTGGCGGGATGATGATAGACTTCCTCCGGCGAACCGATCTGCTCGATCCGGGCTTCGTTCATGACGACGACACGGTCGGCTAGTTCTAAAGCTTCTTCCTGGTCGTGGGTCACGAACACGCTGGTGAGGTGGATTTCGTCGTGCAATCGCCTCAACCAGTCGCGCAGCTCCTTGCGAACTTTAGCATCGAGGGCCCCAAATGGCTCATCGAGCAACAGCACGCGCGGCCGGGCGGCCAAGGCACGCGCCAGGGCCACGCGCTGGCGTTGCCCGCCGGAAAGCTGCGACGGATAACGGTGGCCCATGTTGTCGAGCTGGATCAAACGCAACAGCTCGCCGACCCGCTCGCGAATTTCTTGCTTCGGTCGGCCGCGCACTTTCAGAGCGAAACCGATGTTGTCGGCGACTGTCATGTGACGAAACAGGGCGTAGTGCTGAAAAACGAAGCCGATGTTGCGCTCGCGCACGTCGAGCCGACCGGCATCTTCGTCATGCAAATAGACGGTCCCTTCGTCGGCGCTTTCCAGACCGGCGATAATCCTGAGCAGAGTCGTTTTGCCTGAGCCTGACGGCCCGAGAAGCGCGACCAGCATGCCGCTGGGCACCTCCAGGCTCACGCGGTCTAGCGCAACGTGGTGCTGAAAGCGTTTGCTGACATTGTGGACGATAATGCTCATCCGTGGTCTCGCGACCGTGGGCGCTGCGCTGTTGTTGGCGCAACCGCTACTTGGACTCGACAAAGGCCGCCAGCGACCGCACGATCCTACGGACATCGTCTTCGCTCATTACGAAGACCGCTGTTTCGCCGGCCACCGCTGCATAACGCCGGGCTGAATCTTGTTCGTTGCGGCCGATCAGCAACGTTCGCTTACCCGTAGAGGTTTGAATGTCGATCGTCAGCTGGGGCGGTTGCAAACCGTACAGTTGCACCTCGGCGTTGTGGTCAATAAGCCAACGTTCCACCTTGAGGCCAGCCAGGGCGTCTAAGGTATCCGTGACGGCCTTGCTGTTGACTTTGACGTCGGGCATCCCGACCACCCGCCAATCCTTGTCGTCTTTCTTAAGTGTGAATGGCGCCGGACCGCCAAACGACAATTGTTCGATTGCCACAGCATCCAGGGCCGTCCAGGGTTTGCGGCTGCGATACTCTTCCAGAAGTTTGCCGCTGAGCTTGGCCGACAACAAAAAAACGGTGTCGCTCTTGGCGAGCTTCGCGTAGCGACGTGGTTTGGCATCCTTGTCTTTGACTGCCTCGGCCTTGCCCACGATCAGAGCCAGCACTTCCTTGTCGCCGGCCGTCAAGGTCCAGACTGCCGCAGGACGATCGAATTCATATGTTCGCGGATCACCTTTATCTGCGATGATTTCCTCTGCTCTTAAGCGACGCAATTCCTTGACGAGATCGTCAAGCGGTCCATCCTCAGCATCGGCCTTCACCGGAGCCGTCATTTTCCAGAAGTTGTCGATCAAGGCGAACGTCAGCTTGCGCGAACCGCGCTCGACCACGACACCATCTGCCGTGCTGATCGTGGCCAGGTTTCGATCGGCAAAGTACAGTGGCGGCGCCAGCAGTTGCTTGCTCAATTCGGCACTTAGCACGGCAACGGCTTCTCCTTTGTCAACGAGGGCGAAGCGTTCACCGTTGCCGGGCTTGCCGGCCAAGTCGGCCTCTTTTCCGACTTTGACGACATGAGACTTGGGCGCTCCCGTGGGATCGGTTAATTTGATTTCTACCACTGCTGCCGGCTGGTCCAGGCCGAATTTGGCCAAGTCGGCCGCTGGATAGGCAGCAATCCGTTCGGCCTTGAGCCGGAACAGCCGGTCAAGCATCTCGTTGACCGTGAGGTCATCGGCGCGGCGCTCCGGTTTGCCGAAATACCACTGGTCGTCGCGTTTGAGCAACTCGACGTCGCCGCTCGACGACTGGCGGGCGATGGCCGTGACCGTGTCGAGATCGAAGCGCAACAGGCGATGATTGACGAAGTCCAGATAGGTACGCGTCAATTCTTTGGCGGCCGTTGCGTCGAGCACTACCACCTTCTCTTGTTGGTCCAGCCGGGCATACCGTTGACCGTTGCCGGCTTCCTTGCCAATCAGCAAGGTGTGCTCCACCGTTTTCTTATCTTTTTCTTCACCGACAAGGACGGTCGCGACGACGGCGGCTTCGGGCTGGTCAAGACCATATTGCTTCCAGTCGATCTTCGAACCATAGGCGGCCACGCGCTCGGCACGAAGACGTGTCCATGGTCGGAGGAAACTCTGCACGGCGTCGTCGTCGGCTTTGAACTCCGGAGCCGGAGAACCGATTACAAACCATTCCTCTTTCTTTTGTTCGAGCGTAAAGCCGCCGGCTCGCTTCGATTGCACGCGCTGAATCGCACGCGACGCCACGTTGACGAGGTCTTTATCGAGCAAATCCAGCGCGTCCTTCGCCAGGGCCGAAACGGTCTTCTCTCCCACGGTGAAGACGGCAGCATCGCCGTCGAGCTGAGCGTAACGGAATTTGTCGTCCTTTTCGACGGGTTTACCAACACGAAGCTTGTGCTTGGCAGGTTCTTTGTCGCCCTTGGCGATCACCTCGACCGACAAATACGGCTTGTCGAATCCGTACTTGTCCGTTTCCTTGACAGCGTGGGCGATATACTTTTCAGCGCGCACCTGGGCCGCTTCGTCGATCAGACGTTCCACTTCCTGCGGCAACGCGCTTGCCTCGAATGGTCCGCTGATATGCCAAGTCTTGTCTTTCCGTGTCAAAGTAAAGGCGCTACCGTTCCTGCCGATGCGAACTTCCTGCAAGTCGGCTGCGGGAATTTGCCACAACTGCAAGGGTCGATAGGCCAGCGAATCACGGTCGAGGGCTTCGCGCAAATCCTTCTTAACGACGAAAATCGGCCCGTTGTCAAGCCGGGCGTAGGAGTCGTCCTTGCCTGTTCGTTGCTTACCGATGGTTAAGACTTGCGCCGGTTTCTTGGCGTCGGTGAAGTTCAGCGTGACCCGCAAGCTCGGCTTAGCGAGGCCGTAGAGTTTGTCGAGATCCTCGTCTTTCGGTGAATCCGTGATGAATTCGGTCGTTTCCAAGCGAGCCAGATCGGCGGCCAGGCCATCCGCCTTGACCACGTCGGCTTTGGTCGTCGTCGGCTTGCTTAATTGCCAAGCACCATCTTTGCGCTCCAATGAGTATTCCTCGCCCGAGCGGACGATATCGATCTTGGCTAGATCGCTGCTGGCCAAATCGAGGACGCGCCGTTGCCGGTAGGCCAGCACGGGACGATCGAGAAGCTTGAGCAGATCATCAGCCACGACGTTGACCCGCGGCCAGCCGGCGCGGCTGATGAACAGTTTCCCTTTTTCTTTGTCAGTCGTGCCGATGTGGAAGACCAACTCACGCGTCTTCTTCTCCGGATCGCTGCCTTTGCCATCTTCCAGCGTCAGCTTGACCACGGTCCGCGGTGGGTCCAGTCCAACCGTTTTGGGATCAATGCCGTAGCGTACGTCTTTATCGCTTGCCCGCAAGCCGGCGAGCTTGTCGAGCAGTTCGTTGATCGGTTGCGTTTCGGCGTCGAGCAGCGTTGGTTTTTCAATCTTCCATTGGTCTTTTTCTTTCTTGAGCACTAACGCGTCTTTGTGATGGACGATCTCTAGCCGGCGTGCGTCGTCAGTTTTGAAGCGCGCTACCAAGGGATCGCGCAGCTCGTCGACTTTCACAGCCACGTCCTTGAGCTTGTCGGTCTT